>JACDBS010000031.1 GCA_013694795.1 Chloroflexota bacterium
GAACAGCACGGAGCTCGGCGAGATGGATGAGCTCGACGCGCTCCGGCGTCCGATGTTGAAGAGCATCGTCGAGACTCGGCGCCTCGGGAGTCGAGCCGACGACGTGGAACATCGCCACCGAACCGGAGGAGCTGGCGGCGGCGGCGAGCGCCTTCAGGCGATCCTCCGATTGGCCTGGCGTCAGCCCGTCGATGACCGCCAGCGCCGAGCCGGCGCGCCGACCCAGCACGATGCCCAGGACGGGAAACAGCACGTCGGCATCGCGCAGCGTCCCGGGAATATCGGCTGCGAGGCGAAGGACCACGGTGGCGCGACGCTGATCGGTCCGATGGAGGCCGGCGTCGGGCGCCCGTCCAGTAATCGCGCACGCGATGTCCAGGAAGTCGCCGTATCGATTCGTGCGCGCTCCAAGCACACTGTTGCAGAACGCGATCGCGTTGGACTCGCCCCAGGCCACCTGCTCACCGAAGGACGGCCGGGCATCGGCCAGTTGGTAGGGGGCGCAGGTGAAGGGGGGCCGGGCACCGAGCGACCGGTATCGGTCCATGAGCAGCCGCCCGCGTCCGGCGCGACGCGGATCCCCGCGGTACAGCTCCGGATGAAGGAGGTCGACGGCGCCGACGTTCAGCGTGGTCGGGATGGAGACTCGCGCGTGGCCCTCGACCAACCGCCTGACGAAGTCGAGGCTCGCCTCGCCGTGGTAGAGGCACGAGTCCACGTGCGCCCGCGTCACGTCGATGAGTCGCGAGGCCCCGGTGACCTCCGCGCCGCGGACCACCAGGCGCATGGCGAACGCTGCCCCCTCGCCGTGCGTGCCGGCGAGAAGCTCGCGGTCGCGCGGGCTCAGCTCAAGGCTCAGCCGCGCGCCTCCTCGGCCTCGATGCGGGAGATCTTCTCGACGCGTGGGCCGTGCCGACCACCGGCGAACTCGGCAGCGAGGAATGCCCGGACGCAGGCGCGCGCCACCTCGGTGCCGATGATCCTGGCCCCCATGCTCAGCACGTTCGCGTCGTTGTGCTCTCGTCCGAGTCTCGCCGTCACCGGGTCGGCGGCCTCGACGCAGCGAATGCCGCGGACCTTGTTGGCGACGATCGCCTCGCCCGTGCCGCTCCCACCCAGCACGATGCCGCGCTCGAATTCCCCCTTCGCCACGGCCCGCGCGACCGGCGCGATGAAGTCGGGATAGTCGACCGGCTGCGCGTCGAAGGTGCCAAAGTCGCGATACTCGATGCGCAGCTCATCGAGCAGGCTGCACAGATCCCCCTTGAGCTGGAAACCGGCGTGGTCGGAGCCGATGGCGACGCGCATGCCGCGGAGTGTACGCGGCCGGTGCCCGTCTCCTGCGCGGGGTTGCACTCAACGCACCCATCTACGAACTTCGCGGCTGATTGGCGTCGATTCCACCCCGGAGTTGCACCGGGGAGCAACTTCTGGTCGTTCAGCGGTCGTTCTTCGCAGTTGGGTGCGCTGAGCGCAACCTGAGGCCGAAGCCGTCAGCCCTCGAGCAGCTCCTCGAGCGCGGTCAGGCGCTCGCGCCGCATGAGCTTGATCTTGTCGGCCACATCGGCGTCGGGGCGCTCCTCGTGACCCAGGCCGATCTGCATCCTGCCCTCACCCTTCGAGAACAGGTTGTGGCCGAGCAGCGACGGCGGATCACCCAGTCGAGGGGGCGGAGCGACCACGGTTCGCCGTGCGCACCGAAATCGGGCATCCGGAAGCCACCTGGCGCGCAGTGACGCACCGGTGAAGGCGTTCGGGTCAACGAGCCAGCTCGATGAGGTTCTCCAGTTGCGCGCGAGTGACCGGTCCCTCCCGCAGGATGCGAGCCGGCGTGACGGACAGGTCGAGCACCGTCGACGCCACACCGCCTGGAGCGGTGCCTCCGTCGACGACCGCGGCGAGCCCGTCCTGCTGCAGGGCAAACGCGATCAACACGTCATCCGCGCCCAGCGTCTCGGGCTCGCCCGAGCGGTTCGCGCTGGTGGACAGGATCGGTCCGGCTGCCCGGATGAGCTGGAGCACGACCGGGTGATCGGGGACGCGGAACGCCTGGGTCTCGCCGGACCCGGCCAGCACCAGTGTGAGCGCACCCGGCCAGAAGCGCTCTGTGAGCCGATGCGCACGCTCGTCCGCCTCCCAGCCGGCACCGATGGCCTGCGCGAGATCCGAGACGAGGATGGGGATGCGCCTGTCCGCCGGTCGGGCCTTGAGGGCAAACAGGTCGTCAAGGCGCTCGCGGCGGGAGAGGGCGACGCCGATGCCATAGACCGTATCGGTGGGAAAGGCCACGACCTTGCCGGCCGTCAGCAGCTCCACGGCGCGACTGATGCCCTCCGGTGTCGCGCTCAACACGTCAGTCATCGACGCAAGCCTTCCATCTGGATGCGGACGACCCGATCGAGCCCCGCCAGGTCAGGTACGACAGTTACCGATGCGCCCGCCGGCGCCGGCGCCGTCACCGCGTCGACCTGCCCGACGCCGAGCTCGAGCAACGCCGTCGCGCCGGATGACGCGCGCTCCGGCAGGCTGACAAGGAGGCGGCGCAGGATCTCCAGGCCATCGGGGCCGCCATCCAGCGCGACGCGCGGCTCATGGCCCAGCGAACCCTGTCGGGCGTCCACCTCCGCGCTCGCCACATATGGCAGGTTGGCGACGATCACATGCGGGCGCGGCAGCGATCCACCGGCCGGCTCGAGCAGATCGGCGCAGGCCAGGCTGACGAGGCTTTCGACGCCGTGCGCCGCCAGGTTCTCGGCGGCGAGCTCCAGGGCATCGGGGCAGACATCGCTGGCGATCAGCCTGAGCCGGCCAAGCTCCAGCGCCCGCCGAAAGCGGAGGACGAGCACGAGGGCCACGGCTCCAGAGCCGGTGGCCAAATCCCAGGCGATCACCGTCTCATCGTCACGGGCGAGACGCGCGGCGATCTCGGTCATTGCCGCCTCGGCCAGGAGCTCCGTCTCGGGGCGCGGGATCAGGGCACGCGCATCGGTCCGGATGCGGAGCGAGCGCCATTCCTTGAATCCACGGATGTAGGCGATCGGTTCCCCAGCGGCGCGACGCTTCAACGTCGCCACGAACGCATCCGCATCCTCGATGGCCGCGTCGGGGTGTGCCAGCAGCCACGACCGGTCCTGCCCCGTGACGTGAGCCAGGAGAACCTCCGCGTCAAGACGCGCGCTCGGCGAGCCGCTGTCCCGCAGCAGGCTGGTGCCCCGCAGCAGGCCCTCCTTCACATTCATTGCCAAATACCAATCACCCTCGGCTTAGGCGAGGTCGCCGCTGCATGGGCGTCACAGAACCTAGGCAAATCTATGTCGCAATGACCGAATGAAGTCACGCCACGGTGCCTTAGCGCTCCGTGATTGGCAGGTGGCAATGCCAGGAGCCGAGTCCGCGTCCGCGTCGCCCTCAGGCCGAGGCATCGTCGCCAAGCTCATCCAGGCGGCGAGCCTGGTCGGCCTCCAGCAGCGGCTCGATCACTCGGTCCAGGTCTCCCTCCAGCAGGCCGGGCAGGTTGTGGACGGTCAGCCCGATGCGATGATCGGTGACGCGATCGTCGGGGAAGTTGTAGGTGCGGATCTTCTCGCTGCGGTCCCCGGAACCGACCTGCGAGCGACGCTCTTCGCCGCGCTCGGTGGCCTGGCGATCCTGCTCCGCCTCCAGCAACCGGGCGCGCAGCACCGACATCGCCTTGGCGCGATTCTTGTGCTGACTCTTCTCGTCCTGGATGGCGACGACCAGGCCGCTGGGCAGGTGCGTGATTCGGACGGCCGAATCGGTGGTGTTGACGCTCTGGCCCCCGGGACCGCTGGACCGATACACGTCGACCCGCAGGTCCTTCTCATCAATCTGGACCTCGACGTCGTCCGCTTCCGGCAGGACCGATACGGTCGCCGTGGAGGTGTGGATGCGACCCTGCGTCTCGGTCGTCGGCACGCGCTGCACGCGATGCACGCCCGACTCGAATTTCAGGCGCGAATAGGCAGCATCGCCGCGCACCTCGGCGATGACCTCCTTGAAGCCGCCCGCCTCCGACTCCGAGCTCACCAGGACCTCCACTTTCCAACGCCGACGCTCGGCGTAGCGGGCGTACATGCGGTACAGGTCGCCCGCGAAGAGCGATGCCTCCTCCCCGCCGGTCCCGGCCCGCACCTCGACGATGACGTTGCGGTCGTCGTTCGGGTCGCGCGGCACGAGCTGGAGACGCAGGCCCGCTTCGAGCGCCGATGCGCGCGCGGCCAGGCGCGTCATCTCTTCGCGAGCCATGGCGCGCATCTCCTCATCGGCGTCGGCGGTCATGGCTCGCGCCTGGTCGAGCTCGGAAAGGACCACCTGCCATTCGCGCAGGCCGGTGACGAGGGGCGCGAGGCGGGACATCTCGCGGCCCAGGTCGGCCAGCATGGACTGGTTGGACGCCGCCTCGGGAGTCGAGAGCTGACGGCTGATCTCTTCGTAGCGCGCCTCCAGCTCCGCGAGCCGGTCGATCATGCCCGTGCGGCGGCGGCCGCCTCGCGGTCTGACGCCAGGCACGACTCGAGCGAGGCGATGCTCACCTCGAGCATGGAGCGGTCCGGCGGGCGCGTGGTGAGCGACTGGAGCCAGAGGCCGGGGGCGTAGAGGGCGCGCACCAGCCGGTTGCCGTAGTGGCGGGCACCGAATCGCACGAGCTCGTACGCGAAGGCGGCGATGATCGGCACCAGGATGATGCGGCTGGCGAAGAGCGCCCACAGCGGGACGCCGGTGCGCGGCACGAGGCTGAAGAAGAAGATGCTGATGACGACCACGATGAGGATGAAGGTTGTGCCGCAGCGGGTGTGGGCGGTGCCGAAGGCGTCGACCTCGTCGGGAGTGAGTGGCTTATCGGCCTCGTAGGCGCTGATGGCCTTGTGCTCGGCGCCGTGGTAGGCGAACACGCGCTTGATGTCGCTCATCATCCCGATGACAGCGATATAAGCGACGAAGATCACCAGCCGAATGAGGCCCTCGACGGCGTTGGCCGCGAAGTCGTTGTTCGTGGCGTCCTCGGCGAAGGTGGACAGGAAGAGGGGGAGAACGAAGAACAGACCGATGGCGAAGCTGAGGCTGAAGGCCATGGTGAGCGCGATGGTGCCCTTTCCCAGCTCGACATCCTCGCCCTCGGCAGCGATCGACGCCGAGCGCATGAGCATCCGCGTGCCGATGACCAGGGTCTCGTACAGCAGGAACATGCCGCGCAGGAACGGGATCTTGATGAGCTTCCGATCCGCCGATAGCGCCGCCGGCAGTGGCTCGGCCAGCGTCACGATCTCGCCCGACGGGGGCCGCACGCTCATGGCGACGGTGGTGCGGCCACGCATCATGACGCCCTCGATGAGTGCCTGGCCGCCATAGAAGAAGTCCGGCATGCGGAAGCGGCGCCTGCCGGACGAGTCGGTCACCGCGCCGATCACCAGCGGCCCCGCTGCGATGAGCAGCTCGGGGATGAGGAAGAGGAGGTGGGGCGCGAGATGCGCCGGCCACCCGGTCAGGCGAGCCCGGCGCAATCGGCTGATCAGCGCAGAGAGCGCTCGAGGCGCTTCTGGAACCGCTCGACCTGGCCGGCGGTGTCGACGATGTTCTGCGTGCCCGTGAAGAACGGGTGGCACTTGTTGCACACTTCGACCTGGATCGATTCGGCGGTCGACCCGACGGTGAACGTATTGCCGCACCCGACGCAGCGTACGTGCGCCTGGTGGAACGTGGGATGAATCTCGGCCTTCATGGATAACGGTGCTCCGATGCGTCAGGCGGACAGGATTTCGCCGGCCTCGATGCTGACGCGCTTCTTAGTGCGGGTTGCGTGGGAAAAGCGGACCTTGCCGTCCGCCGTGGCGAAGAGCGTGTAGTCACGCCCCATCCCGACATTGTCTCCCGGATGGAAGGTGCTGCCGCGCTGGCGCACGATGATCGTCCCGGACAGGACGAACTGGCCGTCGCCGCGCTTGACGCCGAGTCGCTTGCCGGCGCTGTCGCGCCCGTTCCGGCTGGATGATCCGGCCTTCTTGTGTGCCATCGGTTACTCCTCGGCCTCGGCCTTCGAGCCTGCTTTGGCGGCCGGCTTGCGCGTGCGCTTCGGCTTCTGCGCCGCCGCATCGGTCGCATCAGCTTTGGCGGCCGGCTTGCGCGTGCGCTTCGGCTTCGGCTCTTCGGCTGGCTCCGCCTTGGCCTTCGCCCGCCTGTCCGACGTGCTGATCTCGTCGATGCGCACGCGGGTCAGGTGCTGGCGGTGGCCGTTCTTGCGGCGGTAGGTGGCTTTCTGCTTGAACTTGAAGATGATCAGCTTCGGGCCAAGCTCCTCGCGCAGGACGGTGCCGCTGACGCTGGCTCCGGGGACCGTGGGGGTGCCGACCGTGACGGCCTCGCCGTCGCCGACCAGCAGCACGCGATCGAAGGTGATCGAGGAACCGACATCGGCCGTCAGCCGCTCGATCACGAGCTCGCTGCCGGCCTCGACGCGGTACTGCTTCCCGCCGGTCGTCACGACGGCGTACATGTGTCTCTCCTGGGTCTGCTGATGAGCGTGGCGGTCGCGAAACGTCGTGTCCCGGCGCACACCGAAACGGGCCGAGTGCTCAACCCGCGGGGCGGCGAAGTCTACCGAGCGATGGGGGGAGTGTCAACGAAGAGGAGGCGCGCCCGCACCGCTCTGCGCACGCGGAGCGGCAGATCCAGGGCGGCCACGACGTCCTCGGGCCGGCCCGCGCCGCTGGCGTCGAGCTGGAGCACGGTCCGCAGGGTAGCCGTGTGTGCCTTCTCGTCGATGGCGATCACCTCGATATCTTCGATCAGCGGCCGCAGGTCGCGCTCGCCTGCATCGCTGCGCCGCTCACTCTCGCCGCGCCGCCGCTTCCCGGTCAGCTCCCTCGCCCCCAGCATGCGGACGATGGCACCGCGCAGCGCGTCCGAGGTGAGGCTGTCGTCTCCGCTCACCTCGACCTCGTACTCGGCACCGCGCAGCTGCGAGGCGGCGGATGGAAAGCCATGCCACACCTCCTTGGCATCACGCAGCTGAATCCCGTCGGGGAATCGGTCGGCGGCGGCCTGGATCCGCTCGATTGGGACAAGCTCGTCGAAGTAGGCCTCGACGACCTCGCCGCGCAGCTCGATGCCGATCGGGAGGTTCGCGGCGAGCTTGATGCGCGGCCGCGGCTTGATTGCATGGGTGTAGGAGAGCGGCAGGCTCGTCTCGCGGAAGGCGCGCTCCAGCTCATCGACCAGGACGGCCTGGCGCATGCGCAGGGCGGGATCGGTCCGGCTGAAGAGGAGCTGCCAGCGCTGGCGTGGCCCGTCGGCGGGGGTTCGGGTGGTCATGACTTCTCATCGTACCGGCGATGCCGACCATCGGCCAGAGGGACGGGTAGCATGCGCGCGATGCCCGAGCTCCTCGCCTCGATGCACCGCCACCGCCAGGCGATCTTCGCGCTGCTGATGATCGCGGTGGTGGTGCTCCTGCTGTGGATGGCACGCGGAGCCCTGCCGGCCTTCTTCATCGGCCTGGCCCTGGCGTTCGTGCTCGACCCCGCCGTCACCCTGCTTGCGCGCCACGGCATGCCGCGCTGGGCGGGAGTCGTCGTCATGTACATCGCGGTGGTGGCGATTGTGTGGGCGCTCATCGCCTTCGCGCTGCCTCCGATCAGCCGCCAGACGAGCGAGTTCATCGCCCAATTGCCGGAGCTGGGCGCCTCGGTCGGGGACATCGGGCGCGGCGTGGAGGATTGGTACCTCGCGCTGCCCCTGCCGGCCGAGTTCCGTTCCATAGTCGACCAGCAGGTCGCCGCCAGCGGCCAGGCATTCGCCGATGTCCTGCGCGGCCTGCTCGCCCCGACGCTGAATGCCCTGGTCCGCGTGGCGACCTTCACTCTCGGCCTTGTGGTCGTGCCGGTCTGGCTCTTCTTCGTGCTCAAGGACCGCGCTGGCTTCTCGCGCGGCGTCGCCGGCGCGATGCCGCCGTCATGGCGGGCCGATGCGGAGAACCTGCTTGGCCTGCTCGGTCGCATCGGCGGCCGGTGGGTGCGTGGTCAGCTCCTGCTGGGAGCCTCGATCTTTGCCGCCACCACCGTCGGCCTCACCATCCTCACCGTCATCGGCTTCGCGGAATTCGGCCAGTTCACCCTGGTTCTCGCGCTCATCGCCGGTCTGCTCGAGTGGTTCCCCATCATCGGACCCATCGTGGCGGCCGTTCCCGCCATCCTGATCGGCCTGTCGATCGGCTTCCCCGCAGCCATCGCCGCCGCCGTCCTGTACATCGGCATCCAGCAGCTCGAGAACAACATCCTGGTTCCCAAGGTCATGGGCGACGCCGTCGAGCTCCACCCGGCCGTCATGATCCTGGCGCTGGTGGTCGGTGGCGCGCTGTTCGGCATCGGCGGCGCCATCCTGGCCGCCCCGACCGTGGCGGCCGGACGGGACCTGTACCGATACGGGTTCCACCGCTTCGGCGGGCAGCTACCGGCCGACGCGTTCGAGCTGGCCAAACACGGCACGAAGCGGGTGCATGTGGACGATGAATCGCCGCCGCCCCAGGTGCCGCCGTCCGAGGCGGAGGCTTCGCTGGCGTGATTTGCACCGGACACCGTCTGGAACAACTTGCGGCCCTGATAGCATTGCGTGGCGACGGGGCCGATCGGCTGCCCATTTTCGAGCTCAGGACACCGCCCTTCGACCGCAACCGGCCGTGCAATGTCCCCGTCGACGCACATTGTGCGAGGCGGCGAGGGCTGGACGTTGAAAGAGTCATGTGAAGCGCTGACCATCCAGGAACTTGAGTCGGCCGTGGTCAAGCGGCGGCCGACCGGAGCGGCCGGCATGCCCGGCCGTGCCGGCTCGGCGCGCGTGCTCACGCCTGCATCGGCTCGTGTCAAAGAGTCGGCTTGTGCGACCGCATGCGGATCGACTGGAGGATCCCCATCCCGAACAGCAGGCTGATGAGCGATGAGCCGCCGTAGGTGATGAAGGGGAGAGGAATGCCGGTGACGGGCATGATCCCGGTCACCATGCCCACGTTGATGAGGAGCTGGAAGAGGATCATCGATGCCAGGCCGATGGCGACCATCATCCCGAAAGCGTCGCGCGCCTGCCAGCCGATGAGCAGGATGCGCCATATCAGCAGCCCGAAGATGGCCAGCACCACCACCCCGCCCACGAAGCCCAGATCCTCCGCGACGACGGTGAAGATGAAGTCGGTGGACTGGACCGGGATGTAGCCGCGCTGGCCCTCGCCGCCGACGGTCAGGCCTCGGCCCAGCCAGCCGCCGGAGCCGATGGCGTTCAGCGCCTGGATCAACTGGAAGCACGCACCCTGTGCATCGGCATACGGATCCAGGAAGCACAAGAGCCTCCGCCGCTGATATTCATGCAGCAGGCTCACGGCCAGGGGGGCGAGTGCGACGGCGCCACCGATCATGAGGCCCATCCATCCCAGGCTGGCGCCGCTCATGAAGAGCATCCCGGCCAGGATCGCCACGAACACGAGGGCGGTGCCGAGGTCGGGCTGCCCGAAGACGACGAGCGTCGGAATGGCCGTCAGTGCGGCGGCAACGAGGATCGTCGACAACCGACCGATGCGTTCGCGGCGCCCGGCCAGGTACGCGGCCAGGACCGCGATCATGAGCACCTTGCTCACCTCGCTGAACTGGAAGTCGAGCCCCGCCACGGTGACCGACATCTGGGCGCCGAACAGGTTGGTGCCGATGAGCATGGTGAGCGCCAGGAGGCCGAGCACCACGAAATAGACGGGCACGGCCAGCGTTCGCAGCCAATGGTAGTCGACGCTTGCCGCCACGAAGAACAGCGTGAGGCCGATGGCGGCCCAGATCAGCGTCTTGACCGTCTGGGACATGCCGGCGGCGGCCCCCGGATCGTTGAAGCCGGCCGAGTAGCCCATGACGATGCCGACGCTGATGAGGAGCAGCACGTAGAGGAGGAGCTGGCCATCGAAGAAGCGCCAGTCCCGCGCCTTGAATGTTTCGACAAATGTTGCAGTTGCGACGCCCATCGGTCAGTTCGCCGTCGCGAGGCTGAAATCGTTCGGATCCAGGCGCAGATCCTGGTCGAGGTCGTAGTAGAGCTGGAGGAAGTACTTCACCACCTCGGCCGAGACGTTGCCGGGGACGATGGCGGAGTAGTTGAAGCTGACGACGGCCAGCTCAGCATCGGTGGCGCCGGCGGCGCTGGGCAGGTAGGCGACGAACCACGAATGGAAGGGGAGCGTGCCGTCCGGAGTCAGCTCGCCGAACTCGGCGGTGCCGGTCTTGCCGGAGAGGGCACCGGGCAGGTCGAGGTCGCGGATGTTGTAGGCGTGCCCCGTGGTGATCACCTCTCGCGCCCCGATGCGCATGGTCTGGAGTGTCGAGGGATCGGCGGCCAGCGCGTGGAGCACCTCGGGCTCGAATTCGCGGGTGAGGTTGCCTGCGGCATCGGTCTCGCCACGCACGATCATCGGCATCATGAGGCGGCCCCCATTGGCCACGGCGGCGTAGGCGTTGAGCAGCTGGAGCGGGGTCACGGCGATGACGTTCTGGCCGATGCCGGCCTGCGCCAGCTCGCCGGTGAAGACGCCGGACCTGCCCTGCTGACGCGCCCACTCGGTGCTGGCGATGATGCCGGGTTCCTCGCCCGGCAGCCGAATGCCGGAGAGCTCGCCAAAGCCGAGGTCGCGCGCCCATTCGGCCAGCGGGTCGACGCCGGTCTGGATCGCCATCTGGTAGAAGAAGGTGTCGGAGCTCTTGGCGAAGGCATCGACCATGGCGAGCGGGCCAAAGCCCTGGCGGTTCCAGTCATACAGGCACTCCCCGGTGGGCGCGCCGGGGATCTGGTAGCAGGCATACGTCGGCCACTGCCGAGCGGCCGTCGTGACGCCCTCCTCCATGGCGGCGATGCCGGTGACCAGCTTGTACGTGGACCCGGGCGGGTAGATGTCGCTGATGGCATGGTTGCGCAGCGGCTGATTCGGATCGGCAAGGTAGACGTTGAAATCCTCGACACTGATGCCGGTCGCGAACTTGTTGTTGTCGTATGCGGGGAGCGACACCATGGCAAGGATCTCGCCTGTCTGCGGATTCATCACCACCGTCACCCCCTGGCTGACGTTGGCCGCGTCCATGCCCCATATCAGCGCCTGTTCCGCCAGCCGCTGGGTTCCAGCATCGATGGTGAGCATCAGGTTCGTGCCGGGCTCTGGCCGGCGGGTCGTGTCGATGACCTTGAGCTGGCGCCCGGAGGCATCACGTTCCACCGTCTGGGTACCGTAGCTCCCGCGCAGCTCACCCTCGAATGAAGCCTCGATCCCCGTCCGGCCGATGCTGTCGTCCGGCAGGTAGCCCTCGGGCTCGAGCCTTGCCAGCTCCTCCCGGTTGACGGGTCCGGTGTAGCCGACAATGTGCGACAGCAGGGTGCCAGAGGCCGCGCCCGTCTCATCGAGGTAGCGTCGGATGGGCTCCACCTCGACCACGATGCCCGGCAGCGTTTCTGCCCGCTCGCCCAAAAGGAGCGCCGCCTCCCGGCTCACCCCCCGCTCGATGGGGACAAGGTCAAAGGGTGATCCGACGAACGCATCCAGCCGCTCTCGCATCACGGAGAGGTCGCCACCGGTCAGGGCCGCGACGCGGGACAGGATCCGGATCCGGTCACCGTCCGGCAGGTCCGCCGGACGCACCTTCACGGTCCAGGACGGCGTGTTGACGGCGAGCGGGCGCCCGCTGCGGTCGAAGATGAGGCCGCGCGGAGCCGGAAGCGGCACCTCCACGGTGCGGTCGGCGGCCGCGCGTCGCGCGTACTCGTCGCCGTTGACGACCTGGAGCTGGAACAGCCGCCCCCCGAGCGCCAGCAGCAGGATGGCCGCCGCCACGCCGAACGTGATGAATCGGGAGCTCGACCGCTGGAGATCGACGCGCCCGTCGTTCAGATCGGCCATGCGCTCACCACGCCGCCACCTCGTCGGAGGCGTATCGCCCGGCGATGGCCCGCGCCGGATACAGCGCAAGGGCGACGATCGCCGCATTGAGGACCGCCGCCGCTCCGATGAGGTGGATCGGCATGCCGGTCATCGGGGTATTGCTCACCATCTGGCCGATGACGAGCGAGACGACATCGGCAACAACCGATCCCGCGAAGGCGGCGATGACGGGGTAGATCCACACCATCCGACCCAGCACGCGCGCTCCGCCGGCCACGAGCGTCGCGACGAGCAGCATGGTGAGCGGCACCGACCCGAGCGGGTCGCCAACGAGCAGGTTCGCCGTGAGCCCGGCCACGAATGCCCAGGTGATGCCGGGCATGAACCCCGCGAGGACGGTCACCAGGACGACGGCCACCAGCACGAAATTCGGCTTGACGCCGCCGATGACGATGACCGGCGCCAGGGCGGCATACATGATCCCGACAATGACCGCGAGAAGTGGACTGAGATACGACATGCGGCCCCGGGTCCTTCATGTGGCTTCGATCCCAAGTATACGTGTGGAGAACGCCCCTTCGATCCAACGATCCGCCACGTATCACGTGAAACAATGTGTGGATAACCGCCCGCCAGCCGCTTCTCCAGAGCGCGGCGGTAAGCGGCTGATAAGCGGTGCGTAAGCATCGAAACTGGTAGAATGAACGAGCCCATCTGAACTCGCAGCGGAGCGCTCGTGGTCCGGGTCACGGCCTGCACAATCGAGAAGGGCGGAGTCGGCAAGACGACCACGGTAATCAACCTGGCTGCCTACCTCGCTCTTTCCGGTACGCGAACTCTCGTCATCGATCTCGACCCGCAGGGCAATGCCACGAGCGGCCTCGGCGTCGACCGGCGCACCGTCGATCGTTCCTCGTACGAGGCGCTCATCGATCGTGTGCCGATGACCGAGCTCGTGATCGGTACGCCCGTGACCGGGCTCGATCTGGTGCCGTCGAACCCGGCGCTGTCGGGGGCTGAAGTCGAGCTGGTGGGCGTTGTGGCGCGTGAGCGTCGCCTGGCGGCGAGCCTGGCGGAGCTGAACGGCCGATACGACAGGGTTCTGATCGACTGCCCTCCGTCCCTGGGCCTGCTGACGCTGAACGCGTTGACGGCCGCGGACGGGGTGCTGATCCCGATCCAGACCGAGTACTACGCCCTGGAGGGCCTCAGCCAGTTGGTGAACACGATCAGACGCGTACGAGAAGGCCTCAACCCTCGCCTCGAGATCGAGGGCGTGCTTCTGACCATGTACGACGCGCGCACCAGGCTCTCGGCGCAGGTCGCCTCCGAGGTCCGCCGCCACATGAACGGCACGGTGTACAACGCCGTCGTACCGCGCTCGGTGCGCCTGTCGGAGGCTCCCAGCCATGGCCTGCCGATCGCGCTGTACGACCCTACTTCGCGTGGAGCCGATGCCTACCGCGAGCTCGCCGCAGAGGTGGCCGCACGTGGCTAGCACTCCCGCGCGCACCTTTGGGCTGGGCCGCGGGCTCGACGCCCTCATCCCCGCCAGCCACGAGGAGCGCGGCGTGCTCGAGGTCGCCATTGACCGTGTCGAGCGCAATCCGAACCAGCCACGCACCAGCTTCGACGAGGCGCCGTTGGGCGAACTCGCCGCATCGATCGCCGTCCACGGAGTTCTTCAGCCGATCGTCGTGCGCTCGCTGGCCGATGGCGGCTACCAGCTCATCGCGGGGGAGCGGCGGCTGCGCGCGGCCAGGTTGGCCGGCCTCGAGACCATCCCCGTTATCGTGCGTGACGGCGGCGACGGAACCGACTCCCTCGAGCTGGCGCTCATCGAGAACCTCCAGCGCGAGGATCTCAACGCCGTCGAGGCCGCGCTCGCCTACCGCGAGCTGATCGACCGATTCGGCCTGACCCACGAGGCGGTTGCCCGCCAGGTGGGCAAGAGCCGCGTCGCCATCAGCAATGCGCTTCGGCTGCTCGAACTCGCGCCCGAAACGCGCCTGGCCATCGTCGAGGGGCGCATCAGCGAGGGGCACGGCCGCGCCCTGGCGGCGATCACCATCGCGGAGCTCCAGCGCGCGGCGCTGAGCGTCGTCCTCGAGCGTCAGCTCTCCGTCCGTCAGACTGAGGAGCTCGTCCGGCGCAAGCGGGATGAGGCGCCTTCGCGCGAGCGGCGCTCACTGGACCACGATCTCCAGGATCTCGAGGCGCAGTTGCGGGGCGTGCTTGCCACCAAGGTCGGCATCGTGCGCACGCGCCGCGGGGGCCGCCTTGTCATCGACTTCTATTCGGACGAGGAGCTGGACCGCCTGTATTCGATCATCACCCGCGGCGCGAGCGGCCCGGCCGCCGGCGAGACGGAACAGGTTCATCCCGACAACGAGGTTGCCTCATCCCCATGACCGTCGAACGAGCACCGAAGACTCGGGCCAAGGGCGCCTCGAGCTATACCGCCGCGAACATCCAGGTCCTCGAGGGGCTCACCGCGGTGCGCAAACGCCCCGGCATGTACATCGGCTCAACCGATGCGCGCGGCCTCCATCAGCTGGTCTGGGAGGTCGTCGACAACAGCATCGACGAGGCGATGGCCAACCAGGCAACCCGGATCGACGTCACCATCCACGCGGATGGCAAGCTCGAGGTGGTGGACGACGGCCGCGGTATCCCCGTCGACCGGCATAGCACCGGCAAGAGCGCCCTCGAAGTCATCATGACCGTCCTCCACGCCGGCGGGAAGTTCGGCGGAGGCGGCTACAAGGTCTCGGGCGGCCTGCACGGGGTCGGGGTGAGCGTCGTGAACGCCCTGAGCTCCGAGATGCGGGTCGAGGTGCTGCGCGACGGCAAGCGGCACGCCCAGGAGTTCGTGCGCGGTATTCCCAAGGGACCCGTGAAGCAGACCGGCGGCGCGGCCGAGGCCAATCGTGGCCTGGATCCGGCCTGGAAGCGCCAGCACGGCACGCGCACCTTCTTCCAGCCCGACTCCGAGATCTTCGAGGAGCTGGACTTCAGCTGGGACCTGATCAGCACCCGCATGCGTGAATCGGCATACCTCAACAAGCGCCTCTGGATTCGCCTGCGTGACGAAAGGACCGATACCGAGAAGAACTTCTTCTTCCAGGGCGGGGTGACGAGCTTCGTTCGGCATCTCAATCGTCGTCGCGACGTCCTCAACGGGCGGCCGATCTACGTCGAGCGCATGGTCGGCTCGACCAGCGTCGAGGTGGCGCTCCAGTACAACGATGGGTTCGCCGAGAACGTGATCCCCTTCGCGAACAACATCAACACCGTGGATGGCGGCACGCACGTGGCCGGCTTCCGCGCCGCGCTCACCACCTCGCTCAACACCTGGGCTCGAAAGTCGAGCACGCTGAGCGAGAAGGAAGCCAACCTCTCCGGCGACGACGTGCGTGAGGGACTGACCGCGGTCATCAGCGTCAAGCTGACGGACCCGCAGTTCGAGGGTCAGACGAAGGCCAAGCTGGGCAATGCCGATATCAAGGGCATCGTGCAGAACGTGGTAACCGAGGGCATCGTGCAGCACCTCGAGGAGAACCCGGCCGACGGCCGCCGAATCATCGAGAAGTGCCTCACCGCGGCACGGGCGCGGGAGGCGGCCCGCAAGGCGCGCGATCTCGTCATCCGCAAGGGCGCGCTCGAGGGCATGGCCCTGCCCGGCAAGCTGGCCGACTGCCAGGAGCGGGATCCGGCGCGGTCGGAGCTGTACATCGTGGAGGGCGACTCGGCAGGCGGATCGGCCAAGCAGGGTCGGGATCGGCGCTTCCAGGCCATCCTGCCCATGTTCGGCAAGATGCTCAACGTCGAGAAGGCGCGCCTGGACCGAGTGCTGAGCTCGGATAAGATCCGGCCGCTGGTCATCGCGCTGGGCGCCGGCATCGGCGAAACATTCGACATCACCAAGCTGCGCTACCACCGCATCTGCCTCCTGTCCGACGCCGATGTCGACGGAGCGCACATCAGCACCCTGCTGCTCACGTTCTTCTATCGGCACATGCCCGAAGTGATCGACAACGGCTACCTCTACATCTGCCAGCCGCCTCTCTACCGCGTGAGCACCGGCAAGGTGACTCGCTACGCGACCAGCGAGAAGGAGCGCGAAACGGCGCTCAGGGAGCTGTCGCGCGACGGGAAGACCAAGAACGTCACCGTGCAGCGCTTCAAGGGCCTGGGTGAGATGAACGCCGATCAGTTATGGGAGACGACCATGAACCCCGAGACCCGCACATTGCTCCGCGTGGACGTGGGCGACCCCGGGGAGGCGGACGAGATCTTCAGCACGCTCATGGGCGAGAAGGTCGAGCCTCGCCGAGACTTCATCCGCGGCGAGGCCCGCAAGGTCCGAAACCTGGACATCTGAGACGAAACCGACACGAAGAGGCAAGAACACAGCGATGCCATCACGACACGCCGCCGACATCCGGCAGGTGGCCCAGAAGACCGGGCGCAGCCTGGACGAGTGGTGCGAGCTGCTCGAGTCGAATGGAGTCGGAGACCGCCGCGAGGCGGTCAACATGCTGCGCGACTCGTACGCGGTGAGCCATGCCTTCGCGCTGGCCATCGCGGACCAGTGCCTGCGCCGCTCCGACGACGACGACTGGGGTTCCGACGAGTACGACGCCGAGGAAGGCGACAACCCCTGGTAACCATGGATCAACAGGCGCCGATCATCGGCAATAGCGAGGCGATCATCGACGAGGATGGTCGTCGCTACGCATTCGCCGATCACAACTGCTTCGCCTGCGGGCGGGACAACCCGATCGGCATGCGCCTGCACATCGAGCTCGGCGAGGGAAGCGCACGCGCTTCGTGGACGGCTGGCGAAGACTTCGTGGGCTGGAGCGACAAGCTCCACGGCGGGATCATCGCCACGCTGCTCGACGAGGTGATGGCCTGGGCGCCCTCCAGCTTCGACTCATGGGCGGTGACGGCCGAGATGACCGTTCGCTATCGCTCCCCGGCGGCGCCGGGCGAGGCGCTGACGGCCGAGGGCCGGGTGACCGACCAGCGAAGGCGGATCTACGAGGTACGGGGCGAGGTGCGCGGAGCCGACGGTCGGCTCATCGCCGAGGGAAAGGGCCGATACCTCGGAGCGAGCCCCAGCGCGAAGGCCGACCTGAAAGCACGCTACGGCGTTGCGCGCGGGGTAGGCGCGGAATGACGACACTCACGACACACACGACAGCGAAGGACTGACCGATGGAGATGGACAGGGTCGGCAACGTCCTGCCGGTCGCGATCGAAGACGAGATGCGCACCGCGTACATCGATTACGCGATGAGCGTCATCGTCGCGCGTGCCCTGCCCGACGTGCGCGATGGCCTCAAGCCGGTGCATCGGCGAATCCTGTACACCATGCACGAGATGGGGCTGCGCTCGACCGCCGCCTATCGGAAGTGCGCCGGCGTCGTGGGCGAAGCGATGGCCAAGTACCACCCGCACGGGGACCTGGCCCTGTACGAGACGCTCGTGCGCATGGCGCAGGATTTCAGCCTGCGCTACCCGCTGGTGGACGGCCAGGGCAACTTCGGCTCGATCGACGGCGATCCGCCAGCGGCCATGCGCTACACCGAGGCGCGCATGGCGGCCATCACCGACGAGATGCTGGCTGACATCGAGAAGGAAACCGTCGACTTCGTCGACAACTACGACGGGAGGCTGCGTCAGCCGACGGTCCTGCCGTCGAAGCTGCCCAACCTCCTGGTCAACGGCTCTTCCGGCATCGCCGTCGGCATGGCCACGAACATCCCGCCGCACAACCTGACCGAGGTCTGCCGGGCCATCGGCGAGTTGATCGACAACCCCGATCTCACCGTTGACGACCTGTGCGACATCGTGACCGGGCCGGACTTCCCGACCGGCGGAACGATCTTCCGCTTCGAGGACGTGCGCAACAGCATCACCGGCGAGAAGGAGCGGGTCGACGCGATTCGCCACATGTACGCCACCGGGCGCGGCCGGGTCATCATTCGCGGCCAGGTCGCCTTCGAGGAGGTCCGTGCCGGCCGCATGGCGGTCGTGGTCACCGAGCTGCCGTACCAGGTCAACAAGACGACGCTCATCGAGAAGATGGCCGAGCTGGTGGGCACCAAGCGGATCTCCGATGTTGGCGACATTCGCGACGAAAGCGACAGAGACGGCATGCGCATCGTCGTCGAGGTCAAGCGCGACGGTTCCCCGCATACGGTCATGCAGCAGCTGTTCAAGCACACCGCCCTCCAGACCAGCTTCAGCGCGAACATGCTGGCCCTGGTCGATGGCCAGCCCCAGACGCTTGGTCTGAAGCGGATCATCGAGCACTACATCACCTATCGGCGCGAGGTGGTCCGGCGCCGCACGGAGTTCGACCTGGCGCGGGCCCAGGAGCGCGCCCACATCCTCGAGGGCCTGAAGATCGCCCTCGACAACCTGGACGAGGTCATCGCCACCATCCGCGCCGCGGCGGACGTGGATGCCGCCCGCCAGGCGCTCATCAAACGGTTCGGGCTGACCGAGGTCCAGGCGAACGCCATCCTCGAGATGCAGCTTCGGCGACTGGCCGCGCTCGAGCGCAAGAAGATCGAGGACGAGTACCGCTCGATCATCCAGCTCATCAGCGAGCTCGAGGACCTGCTGGCCAACCCGCGCAAGATCATGCTCGTCATCAAGGACGAGCTGGCGGATCTCGTGAAGCGTTACGGCGACGACCGAAAGACGCGCATCCAGGCCGATGTCAACCGCGAGCTGACGGCCGAGGATCTCGTCGCTGCCGAGGACGTGGTGGTGACGCTCAGCCAGCGCGGCTACATCAAGCGCCAGCCGATCAGCACATTCCGATCGCAGCGGCGCGGCGGGCGCGGCAAGCTCGCCATGCTCACCCGCGAGGAGGACGCCGTGCGCCACCTGGTGGTGGCCAACACCCACGACAACATCCTGTTCTTCACGAATCGCGGGCGCGTCTTCATCACCAAGGTGCACACCCTGCCGGATGCCTCACGCCAAGCGAAGGGATTGCCGATCATCAACCTGCCGGGCGTGCAGGTGGAGCAGCGCGAGTACGTCAGCGCCATCATCAGCCTGCCGCAGTTCGAGCCGGACAACTACCTCGTCATGGCCACGCGGAGGGGCATGATCAAGAAGACCTCGCTGGCCGAGTACGCCAAGATCCGCGCCAATGGCCTCATCGCCATCAACCTCGTCGACGGTGACGAGCTCCAGTGGGTCGGTCTCTCCGACGGTCAGAACGACATCATCCTGTGCACCCGGAAGGGCAAGGCAGCGCGCTTCGCGGAGCGGGAGGTGCGCCCGATGGGCCGCGACACCCGGGGCGTCACCGGCGTCCGCCTCGCCCCCGATGACGAGGTCATCGGCATGGAGGTGGCCGAGGCCGACACGCAGCAACTGCTCGTGGTCACTGAGCACGGTTTCGGCAAGCGGACCGATGTCGCCGACTTCCCGCGTAAGCACCGCGCCACCGGCGGCGTGATCGCCAACTCGCTCAATGCCGACACCGGCGATGTGGCCGCAATTCGCCTGGTAGGCGCTGCCGACGAGGACGAGGAGGTCATGCTCATCACGCAGGACGGCACCATCATCCGGACGGTGGTGGCGGGAATCAACCGTTATCGGCGCGCGTCGCGCGGCGTCACCGTCATGAAGCCGCAGGCCGACGATCGAATCGTCTCGATCACCGTCTTCGTCGACAACCGCCCACCGGAAGAGCTCCCCGAAGCCGAGTAGCTATCGGGCTCTAGGCTCCAGCGGCGACCGGCCCCCGCGGCGCCGTTGAGGGGCTCCATGCGCGAAGGAAGTCGCGGCGACGACCCGCGAGACTCATCGCTCGGACCTTGCTTCATGGCCGCAACCGGTCAGCGGTGCATCACGGGAACGAGGGCGCTGCCACGACGTCGCGTTCTCAGATAGCGCCGCTCAGCGGCGGACCGCATCACCGACCGCATTGCGGACCGCATTGCGGGCCGGATCGGATCCGTCGAAGCATGCGTCGCACGCCTGTTTCGTACCGCTGCTGTGGTACGCGTGCTGGTATGGACCGCTAGAATCGCGGAGCCTGACCCTTGCGCCGCAGGAGACGACGCCGTGTACGCCGACGAGTTCAGCATCTACGCCGGCAACGCCAATCGACCCCTTGCCGAGCGCATCACGCGTTACCTCAAGACGAGCCTGGGTAAGGTCGAGGTCTTTCAGTTCGCGAACGAGAACATCTTCGTACGCATCCTCGAGAACGTGCGTGAGCAGGACGTCTTCCTGATCCAGCCCACCAGCCGGCCGGTGAACGAGTCGATCATGGAGCTGCTGATCATGATCGACGCCTTCAAGCGCGCCAGCGCCGGGCGGATCACGGCCGTCATTCCGCATTACAGCTACGGCCGGTCGGACAAGAAGGACCAGCCCCGGGTACCGATCACGGCGCGCCTGATCGCCGACATGCTCACCGTGGCCGGGGCGGATCGGGTCCTCACCATGGACCTTCACCAGGGGCAGATCCAGGGCTTCTTCAGCATCCCGGTGGACGAGCTGACTGCCGTCAACCTCATCTGTGCCCACATCAAGGCCAAGCAGCTCGAGGACATCGTGGTCGTCAGCGAGCTCGGGTTCGCCAAGAAGGCGCGCCATTTCGCCGAGCTTCTCACCGCCCCGCTGGCGATCGTCGAGAAGCGGCGCGTCGGGAATGACGACCGGACCGAGGTGATGAACATCATCGGCGACGTCGCCGGGCGCACCGCGGTGATCATCGACGACGAGATCGACACCGCGGGTTCCCTGGTCGAGGCGCTCGGCGCTCTCGAGGCGGCGGGGACGCGCGCCATCTACTCATGCGCGACGCATGGCGTCTTCTCCGGGGCCGCGCTCGAGCGGATCGCCGAGAGCTCGCTGACCGAGGTCATCGTGACCGATACGATCCCGTTGCCCGCGGAGGCGGACGACCCCCGCATCACGGTCCTGTCGGTGGCGCCGCTGTTCGGCGAGGCGATCAAGCGCATCCATCGCGGCGAGAGCGTCGGCGCGCTCTTCAGCTCAGAGGTCCAGATGGTCGAGGAGATGACCTTCTGGGACGAAGCCGCGGAGGACGAGGCCATCGAGCCGGAGCCCTCTCGGGTGACCGCCGGCTAACTGCGCGCTGAGAGGCCTTCGAGAGCATCGGTCTATACTCGACCTCCCGATGTTCAAGTTCCTGTCCCGCATGGGGGACTCCAACGAGCGCGAGGTCCGCGCCCTCGAGCCGACCGTCGAGCGTATCAACGCACTCGAGCCCGAGATCGGTGCCCTCTCAGATGCCGAGCTTTCCGCGAAGACCGATGAGCTTCGCGCGCGCCTGCGCGAGCAGATCGGCGACATCCTCACCCCCATCGAGCTGCGCGAGACCGATCCGGACGAGGACGCCGTCGAGTCGGCTCTGGCCGGCGCCGACGCAGCTCGCCTGGCGGATCAGCTCAAGCGTCAGCGCGACGATGAGCTGGCCCGGATCAACGCCGCGCTCGAGGAACTCCTGCCCGAGGCGTTCGCATCGGTCAGGGAGGCGATGGTCCGAGCGCTCGGCAAGCGCCATTACGACGTGCAGCTGATGGGCGGCATGGTGCTCCACCGCGGGGCGATCGCCGAGCAACGTACCGGGGAGGGCAAGACCTTCGTGGCGCCGCTGGCCGCTTACCTCAACGCCCTCGCCGGGCGTGGCGTGCACGTCGTCACCCCCAACGACTACCTGGCCAAGCGCGACGCGCAGTGGATCGGCGCCATCTTCCATCGGCTCGGGATGAGCGTGGGCTCCATCCAGCACGACGCCGCCTACCTGTTCGACCCGGACTACCCGCAGACCGATGAGCGGCTGCGCGATCTTCGTCCGGCCACCCGGCAGGAGGCGTATGCCGCGGACGTCACCTACGGGACGAACAACGAGTTCGGCTTCGACTTCCTGCGTGACAACCTCGTGATCGAGCTTACCGGCCGCTCGCAGCGCGGCCATTTCTTCGCGATCGTGGACGAGGTGGACAACATCCTCATCGACGAGGCACGCACGCCGCTGATCATCAGCGGCAATGCGGAGGAGTCAGCCGACAAGTACCTCCAGTTCGCTCGCCTTGTTCCACGGCTGAAGCCCGAAGAGGACTACGTCGTCGACGTGAAGTTCAAGCAGGTCGCGATCACCGAGGCCGGGACCGACAAGATGGAGGGCTGGCTGGGCGTCGAGAACATGTTCGCCGATGACTTCAGCCTGGCCCGCCACCTGGAGCAGGCGCTCAAGGCCGAGGTGCTCTACAAGAAGGACAAGGAGTACGTCGTCAAGGACGGCGAGGTGATCATCGTCGACGAGTTCACCGGCCGGCTCATGCCGGGCCGGCGCTGGTCGGAGGGCCTGCACCAGGCGGTCGAGGCGAAGGAGGGCGTGGCCGTCCGCAGCGAGCAGCGGACGCTGGCGACGGTGACCTTCCAGAACTACTTCCGCATGTACGACAAGCTCGCCGGCATGACGGGCACGGCGGAGACCGAGGCGGAGGAGTTCGCGAAGATCTACAACCTCGAGGTAGTTGTCATCCCGACGCATCGCGAGATGATTCGCGCCGATTACGCCGATCTCGTGTACGCCAATCAGAAGGGCAAGTGGAACTCGGTCATCGACGAGATCGCCGAGGAGCACGAGAAGGGCCGTCCCGTCCTGGTCGGAACCATCAGCGTCGAGATCTCGGAGATGCTGGGCGACATGCTCCGCCGACGCGGGATCAAGCACAGCGTGCTCAATGCCAAGTTCCACGAGAAGGAGGCGGAGATCGTGGCGCAGGCAGGCCGCTCGGGCGCGGTGACCATCGCCACGAACATGGCCGGCCGCGGCACCGACATCCTGCTGGGCGGCAACCCCGAGGTCCTGGCTGCTGATCTGCTCCACAAGCAGGGCACCAACGTGCTCGAGGCCACGCCGGAGCAGTACGCCGAAGCCCTGGCCGAGGCGGAGCGGGTCTGCGCCGAGGACAAGGAGAAGGTCCTCGCCGCGGGGGGCATGCACATCCTGGGCACGGAGCGCCACGAGGCGCGGCGCATCGACAACCAGTTGCGCGGCCGCGCCGGCCGCCAGGGGGACCCGGGCTCGTCACGCTTCTACCTGTCCCTCGAGGACGACCTGATGAAGCGCTTCGCCTCAGACCGCGTGCAGGGCATCATGCGCACCCTCGGCTTCACCGAGGACACCGCGCTCGAGTCGAAGATGGTGAGCAAGACCATCGAGAACGCGCAGTCGCGGGTGGAGGGCTACAACTTCGACACCCGGAAGCACGTGGTCGAGTACGACGACGTCATCAACCGCCAACGCGAGACGATCTACCGCGAGCGCGACCGGATCCTGCGCTCCTCGAACCTGGGCCCGACCATCGAGGCCATGCTCGACGACGAGGTCGCCACCCTGGTGGGCGAGCACACCGCCGCCGACCACCATACCGACTGGAATCTGGAGGGCCTTCGGACCCAGCTGACGACCATGGTCCCGTCACTGACCGCTGCGGACCTGCGCTTCCTCGACGAGGCGCGGGAGGGACAGGCGGTCACGGGCCAGCTAACCGAGCTCGTCCGCGACCGATACGAGCGGAAGCGCGCCGAGACCGGTGAGCAGGGGATCGGCGTCCTGGAGCGCCTGGTCATGCTGCGTGTCATCGACTCGCTGTGGGTCGAGCACCTCACCGCCATCGACGACATGCGCCGCGGGATCGGCCTGCGAGCATATTCGCAGCGAGATCCGCTCAACGAGTTCAAGATCGAGGCCTATCGGATGTTCGACGAGCTCAAGACGACCATCCGCCACGACGTGACGCACACCATCTTTCGCGTCACGGTTCAGCAGCAGCCGGCCCCGCCGAGGCCAATGGTGCGCAACGTGATCGAGGGCCGCGCGCCGGTCGGCGGTGGCACCTCGTCGGCCGCCGGCGCCGCAACCGCTACGGCCGTCGCGGGAGCCGCCGCAC
>JACDBS010000064.1 GCA_013694795.1 Chloroflexota bacterium
CCCTCTTCGGGCTCCGCCTCCAGGTCCATCTTGCGCAGCGCGCCGCGCGGCTCCAGGTTGCGAAAGTAGACGTTCGGCTCGCTGCTGATGATGTGCAGGTGCTTGCTGTACGGCAGGTACGCGCCGAATCCCAGCACAAGGAGAATGTGCGCCCAGCCGGTGATGCCGTAGCCGATGCTTGCCGCTGGTTGACCGATGCGCTCCAGCGCCAGGCTCAGCGGCCCGGCCATGACCGCCCAGGTGCGCGACGGGCTGTCCGGCTCCACGACGTAGGCGAATGCGTCCCCGATCCACTCGGTCAGGACGATGCTCAAGATCAGCCCCAGGATGACGAACGCGTCGCGGGTCAATGCCAGCCGCGCCGGTCTTGTGACCGTCCGCCGAACCAGGTAGTAGATGACCGATGCGAGCACCAGCGCCACGAAGACGTTCGCGAACAGGACGATGACGCTCCAGAAGAAGCCGCCCATGGGCCAGCCGACGATCGTCTCCACCAGGCCGTTGGTGAGGTAGTTTCCGGTCGTCGCCAGGAGGACGATGAAGCCCCAGAAGACGAACGCGTGCGTCAGTCCCGGCCCGATGTCCTGGAGCAGGCGCTTCTGGCCGATGACGAAGATCCCGAGTCCAATGATCCGATCCATGACCCGGTCGGATCGGTCCAGCGGGCGTCCGGCGCGGATCACCGCCAGGTGCCACCGAGCGCGGCGCCAGAACGCGAAGATCGCCGCCGCGATGGGCACGACGATGAGCGGATAAGACGGAATGCTGGCTTCCATGAATCGGCGCCATGGTAGCCGCGCCCGACCTCGCGCCGAGGCCGCACCGCTCCCGCAGGCTTCGTTGCCCCGTCGCCGTCAGTTCATACCACCGGTGGATGAGTGACGGGCCCAAGCGGCTCCGAGCCGTCAGCCATGCATTAGCGGCATGGAGTCCCCCTGTGAGACTGGCCTGGGCCGTCACCACGCCAGAGACAAGTCAGGGCGCAAATGTCTGACGGGCTCGGGGCCGTTGGGTTGGTCAGCCATTCCCCCGGCGCATCAGATGACGGCACCGGCCAGGAAGCCGCCGCGTGCTAATGGTCCGCTCCGGCGAGCTGGTCGAGGGCGTGGCGCAGGACCGGGAGCAGCGCAGCGAACGATTCAGAAGCGCCCTTCGGCGAGCCGGGCAGGTTCGCGATGAGCGTACGGCCTCGCGTACCGACGAGGCCGCGTGACAGCGCCGCCATCGGCGTCGAGGCAAATCCGGCGGCACGCATCAGCTCCGCCATGCCGGGAGCCTCACGCTCGATCACCCGCCGCGTCGCGCCAGGCGTGACGTCGGTCGGCGTCAGCCCGGTCCCGCCGGTGGTCAGGATGAGCCGATGGCCGGCATCGGCCAGGCGAGCCAGCAGGGCGGCAATGGCCTCCTCGTCATCGGCGACGACGATCGCCGACGAATCCACGTCGAAACCCGCCGCGCCCAGGGCAGCCACCAGCGCCGGACCGGACGTGTCCTCGCGCTCCCCTGCCGCGGACCGATTGGAACAGACGATGACCACCGCCTCGTGCTCGGCAACACCCGAAGGCGTGCCGCGCGCATAGTCGCCGGAACGGCCGCCGGACTTCTCGACCAGCTCCACCCGCTCGATGACGATGTCGCGCTGGAGGGCCTTGGCCATGTCGTACAGCGTGAGAGCGGCGACCGAAGCCGCCGTGAGCGCCTCCATTTCGACCCCGGTTCGGGCCGTCACGCGTACCTCCGTGCGAATGGCGACGGTGCCGGCCTCGCGGTCAGGCGTCAGCTCCACCTCCACGGAGTCGAGCGGCAGCGGATGGCAGAGCGGGATGAGCTCGGAAGTGCGCTTCGCAGCACCGATGCCGGCCAGCCGCGCGGTCACCAGCGCGTCGCCCTTGGGGCCGCCAGCGTCCAGGAGCTGCCCCAGCACATTGGGGCGCATGCGGACGGTGGCCGCCGCCACGGCGCGCCGGACGGTCACCGGCTTGTTGCCCACATCCACCATGCGCGGGGCACCCTCGTCATCGAGATGGCTTGGCCGCGTCATGCGACCGGTCCCAGGAGGATCGCCTCGTAGGTCCCGCCCGCCTCGGTACTGGCCAGTCCTTCCGGCACGACGAGCAGCGCATTGGCCGATGCCAGCGTCAGCAGCTGCGACGATGCCTGCCCACCTGCGGACACGGCCCGGTAGCCATCACCCTCGGCAGCGGCGCTTACGCGCAGGTACGCGCGCCGCGCGACGTCCTTGCCCAGTGCCTCATCCACCCGCGCACGGACACGCGTCCGCCCATCACCCGACAGGCCCATCATGCGCCGGATCATGGGACGCACGAAGAGCTCGAACGTGACGAGGGCGCTCACCGGGTTGCCCGGCAGGCCCACCACCGGACGCTCCCCGATGTACCCGAATGCGAGGGGCTTGCCGGGCTGCACCGCGATCCGCCAGAACTCGAGCGAGCCGAGGCGCTCGATGACCGTTCGCACGAGGTCGTGGCGACCGACGCTCACTCCTCCCGACACTATCAACAGGTCGGCCCCGCGAGCACCGTCGCGGATGCGTTCCTCGATCACGGTCGGGTCGTCGGGGGCGGCATCCAGAAGGATGGGCTCGGCGCCGGACTCGCTCACCGCGGCCGCCAGGGCCGGACCGTTGGCATCGTGGATCTGTCCGGCGCCCAGCGTTGCGCCGGCCGGACGCAGCTCGTCACCGGTGGAAAGGATCGCCACCCGTGGCCGCCGGTGGACCTCGATCGAATCGCGTCCCAAGGCGGCCAGCAGGCCGATGCTCGCCGCGCTGAGCGGCGCATCGGCAAGGACGACCGAGGTACCGGCGGGGACGTCATGCCCGGCGGCGCGAACGTGGGCACCCAACGCGGGCGCCGCCTCCACCAGAACCGTGTTCTCTTCCTCGCGTGCTTTCTCGAGAGGCACGACGGCATCGGCACCCGGAGGCAGAGGGGCTCCGGTCATGATTCGTACTGCCGTTCCGCGCTCGACCCGTGGCGCTCCAGGGCCGCCGGCGCGGGATTCGCCGAGCATGCGCCTCGGGGCGTCGCCATCGGCGGAAAGCATCGCGAAGCCATCCATCGCCGAATTCGCGAATGGCGGGACATCGTGCGCGGCCACCAGCCGGCGGACCGCCGGCACACGGCCGACGGCATCGGTGAGCAGGACAGTCTCAGCCTCGGTCATGCCGAGGCCGCCGGCCAGCAGGCGCTCGAGCGCCTCATCCACGCTCAGCATCGGCCTACAGGCCCAGCTTCATGCGAGCGTCAATGAGCCGTAGGATGCCGCGTCGGGTGACCATGCCCACCGGTACGCGATCCGAGTCGGCCAGCACGGGAAGCTGCCCCACCTCGCGCTCCTGGATGAGGCGCAGCGCATCGGCAAGTGGCTCTTCGGGCCTGATCGTGGCGAGTTCGGCATAGCGGGTCATGATGTCGGTGACCCGCGCGCCCGGCCACTCCTCGCGCGCGATGCCTCGCACGTCCTTCAGCGTCACCACCCCGGCCAGTCCGCCGTCGGGGTGGCGCACCAGGAACGAGCGGTCCTCGCCGCGCAGCATCCGCTCCTGGACCAGGTCGGCGACCGACTCATTGGGCGAGACGGCTGGCGGATCCAGGTCCATCGCGTCGCGGACGCGCACCCCCCGCAGGCTCCGTTCGACGCCGGCCTGCGCCATGGTCGCCTCGGCGGCGTTCGACAGGAACCAGCCGATGAGCGCCAGCCAGATTCCGCTGAAGAGGCCACCGGGCTGGAGGGCGATGAACACGCCGATCGCAATCAGCAGGTAAGCCGTGATGCGCCCCACCATCGCCGCGTTGCGGGTGGCGACCAGCCGATCCCCGCGCAGCCGCCACAGGAGCGCGCGCAGCACGCGACCGCCGTCCATGGGGAAGCCGGGGATGAGGTTGAACGCTCCGAGGGCAATGTTGATGACCCCCAGCCAGCCAGCCAGCGCACCGAGCTGCGGTTGCGTGACGACGAGGTCGACCCCCAGGAAGGCGAAGCCGATAGCCAGGCTGGTGGCAGGCCCGGCCAGGGCGATGAGCGCCTCCTCGCGCGGCGTCCGCGAGTCGGAGTCGATGCTCGTCGCACCCCCGAAGATGAAGAGCGTGATGCCGTCGACCTTGAGCCCGAAGCGCGTGGCCACCAGGGCGTGCGACAGCTCGTGAGCCAGGACCGATCCGAAGAAGAGCAGCGCCGTGCCGCCGGCCACCAGCCAGTACTGGGTGGTTGTCCAGCCGGGGAACTGGCGCGGGAACTGCGACTCCGCCAGCGAGTAGGTGATCAGGAAGGCGATCACCAGCCAGCTGGGGTGAATCGCGAGGTCGATCCCGGCCAGGCGGCCGATCTTCCATCCGGGGCCCATGGGTGGGAGTCTAGATCAGGCGTGCTCGGCGATGGCCGATGGCGGCCACGACCAGGGCGGACAGGATGATCGCCGCGCCCGCCGCGAGCGCCGCGTCGAACCAGAAACCCTGCGGGAAGAGGACGATCAGTTCCGAGCCCTGCGCGAACAGGTAGGTGCCCGGCGAGAAGAAGATCCGGTGGAAGGCAGCGAAGGCGGGCTCGAAGGCCACGGCGAAGATGCCGGCCAGCGCGAGCGCAACGACACCGATGCCGGCAGCGCCGAGCAGCATGATCCGGCCCTGGCGTCGAGGCTCGGAGTGCAGCCACGCACCGGTGACGATAGCCAGGATCAGCGCCAGCAGCACCACGACGGCCAGCATGCGGACCAGCACCGCCACGTCGTGCATGTGCGATCGCTCCTGCTCGTCCAGCAGGGGTTCCTCGCCGGTCAGCGCGGCGTCGAATGGGCCATCGGCATAGAGGTCGAACAGGATCTCGCCGCTGACCCGGTCGACCTCCGCCTGGGTCGAGTCGAGCGTTGCGGCCACGTCGTGGCGCTGCTGAAGCACCGATGTGAACCACGGGTTGAAGAGCAGCAGCGGGCCGACGAGGGTGACCAGGACGGCCAGCGACAGGCCGAAGAGCAGGCCGACAATCCACGGCGGGTGCTGCATTCCGGTTGGTTCGCGAGTCAGGTGATGCGCCCAGCCATGCGTCCGGTGCCGACCACCGTCGAGAGCACGAAGCCGACGATGCTGATGACGATCGCGCCCAGCAGCGCCGCGAAGAAGTCGCCGACCGTCAGGCCCAGGCTGAGCTCATCCGAGATGGCGTCCGTCAGCAGGAGCATCAGTGCATTGAGGATCAGCAGGAACAGACCCAGGGTCATGATCGTGATCGGCAGGGTGAGCATCCGCAGGATCGGCTTCAGGAAGGTATTCACCAGTCCGAAGATGAGGGCCACCAGCAGGAACTTCACCCAGGCGCCCTCGGGCTCGAAGGCGAAGTCCAGGTTCGGCACCAGCAGCACGGCGACGTACAGCGCCGCGGCGTTGATGAGCAGTTGGACGATCCGATCCACGGCCGTAGCCTAGCCGATGCGGCCCGCGCAGCGCTCATGACCCGCACACGGGTCAACCGAGAGCGAGCTGGCGGCCGCGCACCCACGCGCCGCGCACCATGTTCGGATGCGGCCGGAAGATGAGCCGGCTGGCAAGATCGTCCGCGTCCCCGGGGGGCTCGTCGCCCGGAAGCGGCGTGGTCAGGCGGGGGTCGAGCGCGATGAGGTCCGCCTGCTTCCCCGCCTCCAGCGACCCGATCTCGTTCTGCATCCCGAGCGCCTCCGCCCCACCCAGCGTCGCCATGCGCACCCAGTCGAGCGGCCTCAGAGCGGCTGCGGCGTCCGCCCGCCCCGTCAGCTCCAAAACACGTTGCGTCACGGCGCCGGCGCGCATGACGCTGAAGATCGAGACCTCGGGGCCGGCCGCCACGTCGCTCCCCAGGCCCACCGTCATCCCCGCCGAGCGATAGGCACCCAGCGGCATCATGCCGCTCGACAGAAACAGGTTGGAAGCTGGGCAATGCGCCACGCGCGAGCCGCTCTCCACCAGGCGCCCCACCTCGCCATCCGAAAGGTGGATGGCGTGGGCCAACAAGGTCCGCGAGCCCAGCGCGCCGGCACGGTCGTACACATCAAGGTAGTCGCGCGCGCCGGGGAACAGGCGTCGAACCTCGGTGATCTCTCCGGCATCCTCGGAGAGGTGGGTCTGCCAGTACGCGCCGTGGCGCTTCGCCAGCAAGGCGGACTCGCGCAGCATCTCGGCG
>JACDBS010000099.1 GCA_013694795.1 Chloroflexota bacterium
AGGATGAGATGAAGGTTTCTGCGTCCGTGAAGCCCCGCTGCGAGCGCTGCAAGGTCATCAAGCGCTCCGGCGTGGTGATGGTCATCTGCGTCGTCCCCAAGCACAAGCAGCGGCAGGGGTAGGAGGATCGTGGCTCGTATCGCCGGCGTCGACATCCCCCGCGAGAAGCGGGTGATCGTCAGCCTCACCTACATTCACGGCATCGGCTCCACCTCGGCCACCAAGGTGATCACCGCCGCCAACGTGTCGCCCGACACGCGTGTGCGCGACCTCACCGAGGAGGAGGTCAACCGTCTGCGCGAGATCGTTGACCGCCAGTTCAAGGTCGAGGGTGACCTCCGTCGAGAGGTCAGCCTCAATGTGAAGCGCCTGATGGAGATCGGCTCGTACCGGGGCCTCAGACATCGGCGCAACCTGCCCGTGCGTGGGCAGCGAACCAAGACGAACGCGCGGCAGCGCCGTGGCGCCAAGAAGACAGTCGGCGTGCGCCGCAAGAAGTAAACGGGAGTTTCATGGTAGAGCGTAAGCGCGCTCAGCGCGGCAAGAAGCGTGAGCGAAAGAACGTGCCGGCGGGGCACGCGCACATCCAGTCGACGTTCAACAACACCATCGTGACGATCAGCGACACGACGGGCAACGTCATCAGCTGGGGCAGCGCGGGCCTAGTCGGCTTCAAGGGCTCCCGCAAGAGCACGCCGTACGCCGCGGCGCAGACGGCCGAGCTGGCCGCGAAGCGCGCGATGGAGCATGGCATGCGCCAGATCGAGGTCTTCGTGAAGGGCCCCGGTGGCGGCCGCGAGCAGGCGATCCGCTCACTCCAGGCCGCCGGCCTGGAGGTCACCGCCATCACCGACGTGACACCGATCCCGCACAACGGCTGCCGCCCGCCGAAGCGACGCCGGGTCTAGAGAGGATCAGATGGCACGCTACAACGACGCGGTCTGCCGCATCTGCCGGCGGGAGGGCCTCAAGCTCTTCCTCAAGGGCAGCCGCTGCTACAGCCGCAAATGCGCCTTCGAGCGCCGCAGCACCCCTCCTGGCATGAATACCATGCGCCGCCGGAAGGTAAGCGAATACGGACTCCAGCTGCGCGAGAAGCAGAAGGTCCGCAAGAGCTACTCCGTTCTGGAGCGCCAGTTTCGCAACTACTTCGAGAAGGCGGACCAGCGCAAGGGGATGACCGGCGAGAACCTGCTCCGCATGCTCGAGATGCGTCTCGACAACGTCGTCTACCGCATGGGCTTCGCGACCAGCCGGGCGCAGGCGCGTCAACTGGTGACGCATGGCCACTTCGCGGTGAACGGACGCCCCACCGACGTCGCCAGCTTTGCCACCAAGGTCAGCGATCGTATCGAGGTCCGCGACAGCCGCCGCAGCCGCGAGTATTTCAAGATCGCTGGCGAGACGATGACGGCGGCCCAGAAACCCGAATGGGTGAGCGTGGATCCGACCAAGCTGTCGGGCACCATCCTCGCTGAACCGGCGCGCGAGCAGATGCCGCTCGAGTTCAACGAGCAGCTCGTCGTCGAGTACTACTCGCGCTAGGAGTCAATTCAAATCCCATGATCGAACTCGAGACCCCGCAGCAGCAGCCACAGCCGGCACCGTCCCCGCGCATCGAAGAGGTGCACGCGGACGGCAACCTGAGCCGGTTCGAGGTCACTCCCCTCCAAGAGGGATACGGCGTGACGCTGGGCAATGCCCTGCGCCGTGTCCTGCTCAGCTCCCTGGAGGGAGCCGCTGTCACCAGCATCCAGATCACCGGCGTCTTCCACGAGTTCAGCACGATCGAAAACGTCAAGGAAGACGTCACGCAGATCGTCCTGAACATCAAGAAGCTGCGCCTACGCTCCTTCGCGCGTCACGCGTTGACGCTCAAGCTCGTCAAGCGAGGCGCCGGCCCTGTCACGGCCGCCGACATTGCCGAATCGGCCGATGTCGAGATCGTCAACCCGGACCTCGTCCTGCTGACGCTCGACTCGGACTCCGCCTCGATCGAGATGGACCTCACGGTAGAGACCGGCATGGGCTACCGCCCGGCCGAGCACACCGAGGAGATGCCCATTGGCGTCGTGCCGGTGGACGCCATCTTCTCGCCCGTGCGCCGCGTGAATTACACGGTCGAAAAGACGCGCGTCGGCCAGATGACGAACTATGACAAGCTGTCGCTCGAGATCGAAAGCGATGGGACGACCACCGCCCAGGCGGCGCTGAGCCAGGCGGCCGACATCCTCGTCCGCGAATTCGGCCGCTTCGCCGAGATCGGACGGCCGTCAATGTCGTCGAGTGATGACGGACCGGTTGCTCCCAGCGCGAACCTGCTCGACGCGCCCATCGAAGAGCTCGACCTCCCCATGCGGGCCTACAACAGTCTCAAGCGCAACAGCATCACGAAGATCGGCCAGGTCCTGTCCCTGAGCGACGACGAGTTCCTGCGAATGCGGAACTTCGGCCAGAAGAGCCTGGACGAGCTCAAGGAGCGCCTGGCGCTTCGCGGCTTCATCTCCCCCGAATCGACCTCGATGAGCACGGACGAGTCGGATCTCCCGGCGTCGGCCGAGCTGGACGAGGCGGCCGCGGCCGAGCTCGACCGAGAGGCCTAGACCAATGCCACACCGCGTCGCCGGCCGCAAGCTCAGCCGCAAGGATGCGCATCGAATGTCGATGCTGGGCAACCTCGCCGTGTCCGTGATCCGCTACGAGAAGGTCAAGACCACCGAGGCAAAGGCCAAGGAGGTCCGTGGGGTGGTGGACGGCATGATCACGCTGGCCAAGCGTGGGGATCTTCATGCGCGCCGGCAGCTCGTCGGGAAGATGCCGCACGAGCCGCTCATCGTCGAGAAGCTGATGGGCGAGATCGCCACCAAGTACGCTGAGCGCGCGTCGGGATTCACGCGCATCGTCAAGATCGGGCCGCGTCTGGGTGACTCGGCCTCGATGGTCCAGATTGAGCTCGTCTGACGAACGACGAGTCATAAGAACACCGACAACGCACCCGATGGCCGCCAACGCGCAGCGTGTGCTGAGGGCGGTGATCGAGTACGACGGGACGGCCTTCGCCGGCTCGCAGGTCCAGCCGAATGCTCGGACCGTGCAGGGAGAGCTGGAGGATGCCCTTAACAGGCTGATTGGCGAGCGGACGAAAGTCCGTCTCGCCGGGCGAACAGATGCCGGGGTGCATGCCACCGGCCAGGTCGTGGCGTTCTGCTATCCGCGGGAGCTGCCGTGTGATGGTGGTCTGCCCGAGCTGCGGCGACGGCTGAATGCCGCGCTGCCGCCGGACCTGGCCATGCGGTCGCTCCGACCGGCGGCGAGAGGATTCGATCCACGGCGGGATGCGCGCTGGCGCGTCTACCGCTACCGGATCCTGATGAACGGCGCCTCGCGACCGCTGGAGCGGCATCGAACGCTCGAGATCGATGAAGGGCTCAACGTGGAGTCAATGCGCGTCGCGGTGGCGCGGATGGTCGGGGAGCGCGATTTCGCGGCCCTCGGCAGCCACGTCCACGGGCGAACCGTGCGGGACCTGGCCGAGGTCCGCGTGACGCGTAACGGCGACCTGGTGGAGCTGCGCGTGACGGCGAACGCCTTCCTGCGGCGCATGGTGCGCAGCATGGTGGCGCTCCTGATCGAGGTCGGCCGCGGGCGGCTCGACCCGGATGGGGTCGACCGGCTCCTCGTTGGGGGCGGACGCGCACTGCATGGCAGGGCCGCGCCGGCACGCGGGCTCACCCTGGAGCGGGTCATCTACGAATCAGCCATGAAACGAAGAACGGCACACATCACGGCAGCGTCCAGCGGGCGCGGTCGCAAGGATCAAGGCAAGCCGGAGAGCTCATGAACATGAAGACTTACGCCGTCAAGGCGAGCGAGATCGACCACAGCTGGTGGGTCGTGGACGCCACTGACCAGACATTGGGCCGGCTCGCGACGCGCATCGCCACCCTGCTGGAGGGCAAGCACAAGCCGATCTACTCGCCTCACCTCGACACCGGGGACCACGTGGTGGTCCTCAACGCCAGGAAGATCCGCGTCACCGGCAACAAGCTGAAGCAGAAGAGCTACTTCCGCCACTCGAACTACCCGGGCGGGCTGCGCGAGGAGAGCCTCGGCACGCTGCTCGAACGAAAGCCGGAGCTCGTCATCGAGCGCGCCGTGAAGGGGATGCTGCCCCAGAACCGGCTCGGCCGCGCGATGTTCAAGAAGCTGAAGGTCTATCCCGGTGCGGACCATCCGCACCAGGCCCAGCAGCCGGCCACGGTCGAGCTGTAAACGAGGAAGGATTGAACGTGAGCACGAACTACGTCTACGGGACCGGGAGGCGCAAGACCGCCGTCGCGCGGGTCCGCCTGCTGCCCGGTGACGGCAGCATCGTCGTCAACGGCAAGCCGTCCGGCGAATACTTCGGCGGTGCGTCCCCGGAGGGCGCCCTGCTCCTTCCCTTCCGCGTGACCGAGACCGAGGGCCGCTACTCGGCCAGCGTGCTCGTCGCGGGCGGTGGCGTGTCCGGACAGGTTGGAGCCATCCGCCACGGAATCGCGCGCGCCCTCGTCAGCGCCCATCCGGATGCCCGCGCGGCGCTTCGCGGCGCCGGGCTGCTGACCCGTGACCCGCGAGCCAAGGAGCGCAAGAAGTTCGGCCTCAAGCGTGCCCGCAAGGCGCCCCAGTACACGAAGCGCTAGCCTTCAGGCCGCGCGCGCCATCGATGAGCCCTGGCAGGATTGCCGGGGCTCTTTGGTATCATCGGGATCCCCACCGCAGGCATGCCGGCAACCGTGATCGACGCGATCCGCGAATTCCTCGATACGTATCTCCGCGGCAACTGGACGTCGATCATCGACATCGGGCTGGTGGCGTTCGTCATCTACTGGCTCTTCATCCTCATCCGCGGCACGCGCGCCGTGCGGATCGTCATCGGCCTGTCCATCCTGTACCTCGTGTACCTGGGCGCCATCCTGTTCGGCTTCGACCTCGTGCGCAGCCTCATGGAGACGGCAGCGGTGGTGGGGCTCTTCGCGGTGGTGGTCGTCTTCCAGCCTGAGCTGCGACGGGCCCTGGAGCAGATCGGCCGCATCGGCAGCGTGAATCGGTTCTTCGTCAGCGCCGAGGTGGCCGGGGCAGAGCGCGTGGCGCGCGAGATCAGCCGTGCCGCCCGCATCCTGGCCGGCTCCCGGCATGGCGCCCTCATCGCCCTCGAGCGCGAAACCGGCCTCCAGGATCTGGCCACCGAGTCCGGGGTGCCGATCCATGCCGACCTCCGGGCGGAGCTGCTGGTCACCATCTTCTACCGCGGCACCGCTCTGCATGACGGCGCCGTCGTTGTCTCCGGCGAGCAGATCACTTCTGCCGGCGTGCTCCTGCCGATGAGCCAGACGGCGCTCGACTCCGAGCGCTACGGCACCCGCCACCGCGCGGCGATTGGCATCAGCGAGCAGACCGATGCGGTCGTGATCGTGGTCAGCGAGGAGACCGGCTCCATCAGCCTCGTGGTCCGCGGGCGGATCGAGCGTAACCTGACCGAAGAGCAACTGCGGCGTCGAATCTTCAACCTGATCCGGCCCCAGGCTCCGCGGCGTGCCGTGCCGTTCCTGCGCCGATCGGTGGAGGGCCGCTGGCAGGTCGAGCGCGCCGAGCCCGACCCGACCGAGCCGATCGATCCCGAGGCACGTGTGGTACCCGCCCCGGATCGCGGAGCGGTCAGGCGATGAGGGCGTGAGATTCCTGCTGCGCAACTGGCATCTGAAGTTGTCCGCGGTGCTGCTCGCCACGGTCCTGTACACCGGGCTTGTCTTCTCCGGATCGTTCTCGGATGACACGATCGAGCTGCCGGTGCGCCAGCCCGGGCAGCCCGACGGCTCGGTCGTCCTGAGTGGCGCCGCTGGAACCGTGGAGGTCACGTATCGAGCGCCCCGGGATACCCCTGTCGTCCTGGTGATCGAGTCATTCCGAGCCACGGTCGACCTGTCCGCCTACGACATGGAGAAGGCGCCCGAGCCGCAGGTCCTGCCGATCGAGGTCGAGTCGCTGGTGGAAGGGGTTGAGGTGCTCTCCCGCGACCCGGAGACCGTCACGGTGGAGCTCGATCTCATCGGCGAGAGGACCGTCCCGGTCGACGTCGACTACGGCGACGTGCCTGACCAGCTCGAGATTGATGACCCGATCGTCAGCGCGGACCTGGTGCAGGTGCGGGGCGCCGCCTCGCTCATTGGCCGGGTTGACCGGGCCGTCGCTCGCGTGCTCATCGACGAGTCGGGCATCGGCGTCCACCGCTCGGTCGTGCTCGAGCCGGTCGACATCGACGGGCAACCGGTGGACGGGGTGGATGTCGAGCCGCAGACGATCGAGGTGGATATCGACGTCCAGGCGGTCGAGACGAACAAGACCGTGCCGGTCCGGCCGGACCTGGAGGCCGGAACCCCCGCGCCCGGGTTTGCCCTCGCGGCGTTGAGCATCGAGCCTTCCACGGTCACCCTGCGCGGACTGCCCGACGTGCTGAGGGGTATCGGCGAGGTGCTCACCGAATCCCTGAGCATCGATGGCGCCTCGTCTGACCAGACATTCGAGGCGGCGCTGGTGCTCCCCGACGACGTTCGCCTGGTGGACGGCGGCGACCCGGTGGTCACGGTGACCGCGACCATCGTTCCGTCGGTCTCCAGTCGTACCTTCGTGGTGGGCGTCGTGTGCGAGGGGGCCGGGGACAATGCCTGCCTGCCGCGGCTGGACCAGTTGACGGTCACGCTGAGCGGTTCGGGCGAGGCGCTCGAGGCGCTCGACGCGGTGGACCTCACGCCGATCCTCGACGCGTCAGGGCTCGCGCCCGGCAGCCACAGCCTGACCCCCACACTGCCGGCCCTGCCGGAAGGCGTCGAGCTCATCGGGATCAGCCCGGGGACCGTGCCGGTGACCATCCAGGCGCCGGCACCGGCGCCGACTCCCGCGCCGACTCCCGCGCCATAGATGGGGAGACGGTTCGGGACGGACGGCATTCGTGGGCCCGTCGGCTCCGCGGTCACCGTCCAACTGGCGCTGGCCCTGGGACGGGCGGTCGGCCATCGCCTGGGTGGGGCGGGGAGGAGCGTCGTGCTCGGACGCGACACCCGTCGGTCCGGCGAGATGCTGGGCGCGGCATTGGCGGCTGGCCTGACCTCGACCGGTACCGATGCCGTCGACCTGGGGCTGGTGACGACCCCATGCCTCGTCCATGCCAGCACCGACGAGCGGCATGCGGCGGGGATCATGGTCTCGGCCTCGCACAACCCGGCGGAGGACAATGGCCTCAAAGTCGTGGTCCGTGGACGCAAGGCCGATGACGCCACGGAGGATGAGCTCGAGCGGCTGATCGACGATTCATCCGCCATTGAGAATCAGCCGAATGGTGCGCTCGGTCGGCTCGGGACCGATGTCGACGCCGTGGACGCCTACCGCCGCCATCTGCGCGACGTGGCCGGCGAGGCGTTTGCCGGCCTGCGGCTGGGCATTGACTGCGCCAACGGTTCGGCGAGCGTCATCGCGCCCGACCTCTTTCGCTCAGCCGGCGCGGATGTCACCGTCCTGTTCGACACGCCGAACGGCACGAACATCAATGACGGCTGCGGTTCGACCCATCCGGAACGCCTGGCCGAGGCGGTCTCAGCCGCCGGGCTGGAACTGGGGCTCGCCTTCGACGGCGACGCTGACCGGCTTATCGCCGTCGACGAGCGCGGCGAGCTGGTGGACGGTGACGCGGTGATGGGGATCTGTGCGCTGGAGCGGCTGGCGGCAGGCACGCTGCGCAACAACCTGTTGGTGGCAACCGTCATGAGCAACGGCGGACTTGAGCGTGCCGTGACGCAGGCGGGAGGCAGAATGATTCGCACGCCGGTGGGGGATCGGCACGTTTTCGAGGCCATGGAACGCGACGACGCCGTGCTGGGTGGCGAGCAATCGGGACACATCATCTTCCGTGACCGATCGACGACCGGCGACGGCCTTCTCACCGGCATCGAGCTCGTGCGAGCCATGCGAGCAGCCGGGTCCCCGCTCTCCGAGCTCGCCGCCCAGATCGGGAGGCTCCCGCAGGTGGTGATAAACTCAACCGTCCGCCGCCGGGATGACTGGCAGCAGGACTCCGATTTCGTGGCGGCCATCGAGCGCGCCACGCAGCAGATGGGGGATCGCGGGCGAGTGCTCGTCCGCGCTTCCGGCACCGAGCCAAAGATCAGGATCATGGTCGAGGGCGACGACGCCGGCGAGATCGAGCGAATCGCACGCGAGCTCGCCACGCTCGCCGAGGCACGTCTCAACTAGCGCCATCACGGACGGCGAGGAGGACACATGTGCGGCATCGTCGGATACGTCGGGCCGCGTGACGCCGCGCCGATCCTGATCGAGGGATTGCGGCGTCTCGAGTACCGCGGTTACGACTCGGCCGGGATCGCCGTGCTGACCGATGACGGCAAGGTCTTCATCGAGAAGAAGGCGGGCAAGCTCAACAACCTGACCGACCATCTCAACGGAAACGCGCCGGCAGGTCATCCCGGCATCGGCCATACGCGCTGGGCCACCCATGGCAGCCCGAACGATACGAACGCGCATCCCCACACCGATTGCACCGGCAAGCTTGCACTCATCCACAACGGCATCATCGAGAACTACGCCGAGATCAAGACCCGCCTGGTGGCGGAGGGCCATCGCTTCAGCAGCGAGACGGATACCGAAGTGCTGGCGCACCTGATCGAGACGAAGTACCGCGGGGACCTCGTCGAGGCGGTCCGCGCGGCGCTCAACGAGGTGCGCGGCGCATATGCCATCGGCGTCATGCACACCGAGCATCGCGATCGGATCGTGGGCGCCCGCATGAACGTGCCACTCATCGTCGGCCTGGGCGACGGCGAGGGCTTCCTGGCCTCCGATGTGCCGGCCATCCTGGAGCACACCAAGAACGTCGTCATCCTGCACGAGGGCGACATTGCCGATGTGACCCCCAGCGGGACCCGCATCCTGTTGCTCGACGGCACCGAGGTGCAGCGCGATGTCACCGAGATTCACTGGAGCATCGAGGCCGCCGAGAAGGGTGGTTTCGCCCACTTCACGCTCAAGGAGATCTACGAGCAGCCGCACGCCATTCAGGAATGCCTGCGCGGCCGCGTCGACCCCGGGGGCAACGTATCGCTGCCCGAGCTCGACGCCATCGCCGACAGGCTGGCCGTGATCGAGCGCGTGTACATCGTGGGCTGCGGCACCGCCAGCTACGCGGCCCATGTCGGGGCGTACCTCATCCAGGACTGGGTCGGCCTCCCGGCCTCCATGCAGGTCGGCTCCGAGATGCGTTACAGCCCGCCCCCGATCGACGCGAAGACGCTGATCATCGGCGTCAGCCAGTCCGGCGAGACCGCTGACACACTGGCGCCGCTCAAGCTCGCCGAGGAGCGCGGCGCTACGGTGGTGGTCGTCACCAACGTGGTCGGCAGTGCCATCACCCGCGAGGCCGATGCGGTCTGCTACCTCCAGGCCGGCCCCGAGATCGCCGTGGCCAGCACGAAGGCCTTCGTGACGCAGGTCCTCGTGCTCGAGATGATCGCTCTGCACCTGGCCCGCGCGCGCGGAACCCTCTCCGACAACCGGCTGCGCACCTACGGCCGGGCCCTGCGCAGCCTGCCGCGTCTTGCGGCCGAGACGCTCGAGCTGGCGCCTCAGATCAAGAAGCTGGCCCAGCGCTATGCGAGGGTGCGCGACTTCATCTTCATTGGCCGTGGCGTCGGCTTCCCGATCGCCATGGAGGGAGCCCTCAAGCTCAAGGAGCTCTCCTACGTCCACGCCGAGGGCTATGCCGCGGGTGAGCTCAAGCATGGACCGATCGCGCTGCTCGATCCCGAGACGCCGCTGGTGGCCATCGCCACGGCAGGCGCTGTCTACGACAAGGTCGTCAGCAACGTGGCCGAGGCACGTGCCCGCTCCGCCCCCATCATCGCCATCGCCACGGTGGGCGACGACCAGATCGACCACTACGCGCAGGACGTGATCTACGTCCCCGAGACGCCGGAGCCGATCAGCCCGGTCATCACCGTGCTGCCGCTTCAGCTCCTGGCCTACGAGGTGGCGGTCGCGCGCGGTACTGACGTGGATCAGCCGCGCAACCTTGCCAAATCGGTGACGGTCGAATAGCGCCGCAGCTCGTTCGACGCCCATGACTCGCCACGAGATCGGGATCGATCTGATCGACATCGATCGGATCGTCGCGGTGCTCGGTCGCTTTCCCGATCGGTTCCGCCAGCGGGTGCTCACGGAACGGGAGCAACGCTACGTCGGTCGCAAGGTCGAGCGGGTGGCGGGACGCTGGGCGGCGAAGGAGGCGATCAGCAAGGTCCTGGGCCTGGGCGTGCGCGGCGTGGGGTGGCGCGAGATCGAGATCCTGCCCAACCGTGCCGGCGCACCGCAGGTGGTTCTCCATGCACGCGCCGCCCGCAGGGCGGAGGCCATGGGCCTCGACGAGGTGACGGTCTCGATCTCGCACGAGCGCCGCATGGCCGTGGCTGTGGCTGTGGCGCATCGCCGCCACGACTGAGCCGATGGCCGCAGGACGCTCGATTACCCAGCGCTGGGTCGCCCGCCACCTGCCGCCTCGTCCGGATCGCGCCCACAAGGGCGACTTCGGACGGCTCCTGGTCGTGGCGGGCTCGATCGATTATCCCGGCGCCGCCGTCCTTGCCGCGCTGGGAGCCATGCGCGCCGGCGTGGGTATGGCGCGCGTTGCCGCGGCGGAGTCGTTGGTCGCGCGCGTGGCGGGCACCGTCCCGGAGCTGACCTGGATGGCGCTCGACGAGGAGGCGCCCGGACTCATCGCGCCGGGGGGCTGGCGGCGCGTGACCGCGGACGCGTCCGCCTACGACGCGGTCATCATTGGTCCGGGCCTCGGGCGACAGCCCGCCACGCAGCGACGGACACGTCAGCTCATCGCGTCGCTCACACCGCCCACGGTGGTCGACGCCGATGCGCTGAACGCGCTGGCCGACAGCTCGCGCTGGTGGCAGGGAGTACGCGCCTCGCTGGTGCTCACGCCACACGCGGGCGAGTTCGCTCGCCTCACCGGTGCCGATGCGCCCGACGGCGCCGATGACGAGGCGCGGGGAGGGGCCGCCGCCGCGGCCGCTCTGCGCTGGGACCAGGTGGTCGTGCTCAAGGGGGCGCACTCCGTGGTCGCCGAGCCGGGCGGCGACCTCCTGCGCTCGGA
>JACDBS010000109.1 GCA_013694795.1 Chloroflexota bacterium
AAGGCGGGCCGATAGTCATCGCCCAGCGCGATGCGTGCTGTGGCCTCGCCGGTGTAATGCCCGAGATGAGTGTGCAGCTCCGGCCCGGCGATATCGCCGGCAACGTAGACGTTCTCCGCGATTCGCAGCCGGTCGTCCGGCACCACGCGCCCATCTGACGGCGTTACCCCAACGGTCTCCAGCCCCAGGCCGCCCAGCGGGATGTCGCGGCCGATGGCCAGCAGGATCTGGTGCCCCTCGATCGGATCGGCGTTGCCAAGCTCGATGACGTGGGCGCCCTCCGCACCCTCGCCCGCCCGAACGCGTGACGCCCGGGCACCCAGGCGGAGGGTCACGCCGTCACGCTCGAGCGCCTTGCCCAGCAGGTCGGTCGAACGACGGTGCTCCTTGTCATGCACGCGGTCGCGCGGGTGGACGAGCGTGACCGGCACGCCGTAACGGGCATAGACCTGCGACAGCTCGACGCCGGTCGGCCCGGCGCCCAGGATCGCGAGCGACCGTGGCAGCTCTCGCGTCGAGGTCCCCTCGACGTTCGTCCAGGGGTGCGCCTCGGCCAGACCCGGAAGGTCGGGCACGCGGCTGACCGAGCCGACCGCCACGACGATCGCACCCGCCTCCAGCTCCCGCTCGGCGACTTGCACGCGCCCCGGACCTGCAAGCGTGGCCGAGCCGCGGATCACCGTCGCGCCGGCGTCCTCCAGCGAGTTCACGTGGCCGGCATCGTCCGGCGGCCCGTCGCCATGGCGGTTGATCATGTAGTCGCGGAAGTCCGACGCCTTCTTCCACGGGTAATCCCCACCACCGTGATGGACCGATGCGGCATGCAGCAACGCCTTCGATGGCATGCACGCCCAGAACGGGCAGGAGCCGCCAAACAGGGCGCGATCGATGATCGCCACCGAAGCGTCGCGCGATCGAGCGTAATGCGCCGCGGCCTCGCCGGCCGTGCCGGCGCCGATGATGACGAGGTCGAATCGGTCCATCGGCGCATGATAGGTGCTCACCCGCGGAGGTCGATCTCCTCGCCGGCGATCCAGATGCGCAGCGGCCGGACCGCGCCGAGACGCAGTGCGAAGGCGCCCTCGTGGTCGGCGTCCCATGCCACCAGATCGGCGGCCATGCCGACGGCCAGCCCGCCCAGATCGGGTCTGCGCAGCGCCGCCGCGCCACCCGCGGTCGCTGCCGTCAGCGCCTCGCTGACGCTCATGCCCAGCAGCGCAGCGCCCAGGCCGATGACCATCGGCATGGTCCCGAAACCTCCGTAGGTGCCGGCGTTCGCGTCGCTTGCCAGTGCCACGCTGGCGCCCGCATCCAGGAGCGCACGGGCGGGGGGCAGCCGGTCTCGCAGCACGATGGCGGGTGCCGGAAGCAACGTGGCGACGGTGGCTGAACCGGCCAGGGCCGTCACGCCGGCCGCATCCAGTTGCTCCAGGTGGTCGACAGATGCGGCCCCCAGCCGGACGCCGAGTTCCGCCGCCCCCGTTCGCGCCAGTTGCTCGGCGTGGAGGCGCACGCCCAGTCCGGCGGCAGCGGCGGCGCGCGCGATGCGCTCGGTCGACGCGAGGTCGAAGAAGCCGGCATCGGCGAAGATGTCCACGAACTCGGCCAGGCGTTCGTCCGCGACCGCGGGGATCATCTCGTCGGCGACGTGCGCCGCGTACTCCGCCACGGAGGAGGCTTCGGGCGGCACGGCGTGCGCGCCGAGGAAGGTCGTCACCACCCGCACGGGCACTCGCTCCGCGACGCGGCGAAGGATACGAAGGTGGCGCAGCTCCTCGGCCAGCGACAGGCCGTAGCCGGACTTGCATTCGACCGTGGTGGTCCCGGCCGCCAGCGCGGCGCGAAGGCGAGTCTCGACCAGAGTCTCAAGCGTCGCGTCGTCGGCCGCGCGGGTGGCGCGCATCGTGCGCAGGATGCCGCCATCGGTGTATGCGGCGCCCTCCAGGCGAGCCGCGGCCTCATCGGATCGGTCACCGGCGAAAACCGGATGGGTGTGGCTGTCGACCAGCCCGGGCGTGACCAGTGCGGCGCCGAGGTCCACCGCGTCGCCGGAAGGCGCATCGGCGGGCGAGCCAACCCAGGCGATCCTGCCGTCGCGGACGAGGAGCGCCCAGGGCGAGAGGCCGCCGGGCGCCAGGCGGCCGGTGCCGGTCAGGAGCATCGGTCTACCAGACGGGCTTGCCGGTCATCAGGCGGTAGATGACGATCACGAGTGCCGCGATGAGGAGCACGTGGATGAGCCCGCCGAATGCCCGAAGGACGAAGCCCAGGAGCCAGAGGACGAGCAGGACGATGAGGACGGTTCGCAGCATCGGTTGAGGGTAGCGGCTCGCCATCGGTTGCGTTCAGTGCACCGATGTACGAACTTCAGGTCGATTGAGGCCGTTTCCGCGCCAGGAATTGCGCCCGCGCGCAACTCTTGATCGGAAACTGCCGCGTCTTCGTAGTTCGGTGCGCTCAGCGCAACAGCGTGCGCGGCTGCTCCGCGGCGGTCCATCGCAGCCGTACACTCCGGACATGGCCGCCAAGCCGGCAATCCTCGCGGTGGATGACGACCCCCCGGTGCTCCGGGCGGTCGAGCGTGACCTGCGCGCGCGCTACGGCCCCGACTACCGCGTCTTGGCGGCCGGCTCGGGAGCAGACGCGCTGGAGCTGGTGCGCGAGCTTACCCGTCGCGGCGATCCGGTTGCCCTCTTCGTGGTCGACCAGCGCATGCCGACGATGACGGGGACAGAGTTCCTGACCGAGGCATTGGTCCTTCAGCCAGATGCCAAGCGCATCCTGCTCACCGCCTACGCCGATACCGACGTCGCCATCCGGGCCATCAACGAGATCCGGCTCGACCAGTACCTGCTCAAGCCGTGGGATCCGCCGGAGGAGCGGCTCTACCCCGTGCTCGACGACCTGCTGGCCGACTGGGTCGCCGCCTTCCGGCCACCCTTCGAGGGACTGCGCCTGCTCAGCAGCCGATGGGCTCCGCGCGGCCATGACATTCGCGACTTCCTCACGCGCAACCAGGTGCCGTACGCCTGGCTGGACCCCGAGGCCGATGAGGCGGGTCGTCACCTGGCGGCATCGCTCGAGGAGCCCGTTGATCCCATCCTGCCGGTGGTCGCGTTCGCCGACGGCCGCGTGCTGGTCGATCCTTCGAACCGCGAGCTGGCCGATGCGATCGGGCTGTCGACCCACGCGGCGCTGCCGTTCTATGACCTCGTGATCGTGGGCGCCGGCCCAGCCGGGCTGGCGGCGGCGGTGTATGGCGCCAGCGAGGGCCTGAAGACGCTGCTCATCGAGCGCGAGGCGCCCGGCGGCCAGGCCGGCACCACCAGCCGGATCGAGAATTATCTCGGCTTCCCATCGGGCCTGACGGGGAGCGACCTGGCCCGACGTGCCCTGGCCCAGGCGCGGCGCCTGGGCGCCGAGATCCTCTCCTCCCAGGAGGTGGCGACGGTCGGCCGGGCCGATCCGTACCGGACCGTGATAATGGGCGACGGCGCCGAGGTGTCGTGCCAGGCAGTGGTGGTGGCCACCGGGGTCAGCTATCGACAGCTCGACGTGCCCGGGGCGGTCGAGCTGGCCGGCGCGGGCGTCTACTACGGCGCGGCCACCACGGAGGCGATCCTGTACCGCGACGCGGAGGTCGCCGTCATCGGCGCCGGCAACTCCGCCGGACAGGCCGCGGTGCACCTCTCGCGCTTCGCGCGCCGCGTCCACCTGGTGGTGCGCGGGGACGACCTGGTTGCGGGCATGAGCACTTACCTGATCGAGCAGATGGCCGCGCTCGAGAACGTCGAGCTCCACACGGGGGCGCAGACCAGCGAACTGCGCGGCACCGGCCACCTGGAGGGGGCGACCTTCACGACAACGGACGGCGAGCTGAAGCTGGAGGTGAGCGCGGCCTTCATCTTCATCGGCCAGCAGCCGCGAACCGCGTGGCTGGAGGGCGTGGTGGCGCGCGACCCGCGTGGCTTCGTGCTCACCGGCTCCGACATCGGTCCCGCGCAGGGCTGGAACCTTGACCGCGAACCGCTGCTGCTCGAATCCAGCCTGCCCGGTCTCTTCGCCGCCGGCGACGTGCGTCACGACTCTGTGAAGCGCATTGCCAGCGCGGTGGGTGAGGGCGCCATGGCCGTGCAGCTCGTTCACCTCTACCTGGCCGAGCTGTGAGCCACGACCATCTCCCGGCCGCCGACATCGCGGAGCGGCTGCGGGACACGCCGCTTTTCGGCGGTCTCGACGACGAGCACCTCGATCGCCTGGTCGAGATGGGCGAGATCGTCGACCTGGCTCCGGACGAGATGCTCATCCGCGAGGGCGACGTGGCCGATGCGCTCTTCGTGGTTCTCGACGGCGAGCTGGAGGTGACGAAGCAGTCGGGCACCAGCCAGATCCCGCTGGCGCAGGTCGGCCCGGGCGCGCTCCAGGGCGAGCTCGCGGCGCTGGAGGGTGGGCGGCGCCTGGCATCGGTGCGAGCCATCAGTGAGGCGGAGGTGCTGCGCATTCCCATCGGGGCTATCCGCGAGCTGCTCGGGGTGGGGCCGGACGTGGCGTTGGCGGTCATCCGCACCGCGGTCGGGCGGCTGCGCGCCATGGAGGCGACGCTTCGCGAGCGCGAGAAGCTGGCCGCCCTGGGTACCCTTGCCGCCGGACTCGCGCATGAGCTCAATAATCCTGCCGCCGCGGCCATGCGCTCCATCCAGGCGCTCGAGGGCGCAGTTTCCGCCGCGGAGTCGCTGCCTCGTCCGTCGCCGCCACCCCGCCCACCCGAGGGTGCGCAGCCGCCACGCTCGGCGCTGGATCGGGCCGATCGGATCGACGAGCTTTCGCCCCTCGCCGGCGACGCGGCGGCCGCCAGCGCGCTGGCTGATGCGGGATGGACCGTGGCGTCGCTCGCCGCCCAGCCGGCGGAGGTGATCCCGTGGCTGGCCGCGGATGCATCGGTCCGACAGTTGCTTGGGGAGCTCGAACTGGCGCTCGGGCGGATCAGCGACATCGTGACCGCGGTGAAGGGATACACGTATCTTGACCAGGCGCCGATGCAGCGCGTGGACGTTCGCATCGGCCTGGAGCAGACACTGGTGATCATGCGCCATCGCCTCCGCGATACCGACGTGCGCCGTGAGCTCGCCGACGACCTGCCCGAGGTCGAGGCGTACGGCTCCGAGCTCAACCAGGTCTGGACCAACCTCATCGACAACGCCATCGACGCCATGGACGGCCGGGGAACGCTGACCATCCGCGCCGAGCCGGATGGCGAGGGGGTGACGGTCTCGATCTGTGATACCGGTTCCGGCATCCCACCCGAGGTGCGCAAGCGCCTGTTCGAGCCGTTCTACACCACCAAGGAGCCCGGTCGCGGCACCGGCCTGGGGCTCCACATCTCGCATAATGCGGTCGCTCGCCACGGCGGCCGGATCGAGGTCAGCAGCGAACCCGGCGCCACGTGCTTCACGGTGTGCCTGCCCGCCCGGCTCGCGACCTAGCCCAGCTCGGGCTGCGCTCGTCGCGTCCACCGTCGACGAACGCGCAGCGTCGTCAGCAGCAGCCCCGCCAGGATGAAGAGCACGCCCACCAGCTGGAACGCCGATGGCGCCTCGGCCAAAATCCAGATCCCCAGCAGCACCGAGCCGACCGGCTGAATCGTCAGCACCACCGAGGTCACCGCGGCGGGCAGTCGGGGCAGGCTGATGCTGATCAGGAGCCAGCCGATGACCTGGACGGACAGCGCCAGCAGCATCAGCCAGCCATGCGCCGGCCAGCTGGGCATCAGGTCCACCTCCCCCAGCGGCAGACCGATGAGCCCCGAGACGACTGCCGCCGACAGCGTGGCGTCGAAGAGCGGCCCGGCCGGGCGCCGGTGGTCAGCATTCGCGCGCCGCTGCACCAGCAGGAAGCCCGCGTAGGCGAAGCCGGTGCCGATGCCAAACAGCACCCCGAGCACCGGGTCGCGCCCGTAGGGCTCGCCGCCACCCAGCACGCCCGAGATGAGCACGACGCCGATGAGCACCACCGGGACCGATGCCGCCACGCGTCCGCCCGGCCGCTCCCCGAGGAACAGCCAGGCGGCGATCGGCACGATCACGACCTGCGTGTTGCCCAGCACCGTGGCCAGCCCGGCGCCGACCTGCCCGATGGCGTGATGCCACAGCACCAGGTCGGCGGCGAAGAATCCCCCGGCGATCCAGGCCAGGCGCGCCTGACCGGCGGCGCGTGGCCCGTAGCGGCGCTGTTCGTACCAGGCCAGGAGCCCCAGGGCGGGAAGGGCGTACACGCAGCGGAAGATGGCGGCCGTTGCCGGCGACACGTCGGCCAGGCGTACGAAGATGGCCGAGAAGGCGATCGTCAGCGCGCCCAGGACCGCGGTCAGGACCGGCCGGTCACGCAGGACGCGGATGACGGATCGCACTCGGTCAGCCTAGCGGAGCGTGTGGCTCGATGCCGGCCGGGCGCTTGCGCCCGAGGCCACATCGGCCGCACACTCAGGCCACCAATGCCCGAGCTCCTCACCGGTACCGTCACCTTCTTGTTCAGCGATGTCGAGGGGTCGACGCGCCTGCTCCAGACCGACCCGGGCGGTTGGCCGGCGATGCTGGAGCGCCACCACGCATTGCTCCGCGCCGCCTTCGAGGCACATGACGGCAGGGAGGTCGGAACCGAGGGCGACTCCTTTTTCGTCGGGTTCCCGACGGCACCGGGCGCCATCGCGGCGGCGGTGGCCGCGCAGCGCGCGCTCGCCACGGAGTCGTGGCCGGGGGGCATCGATCTTCGCGTGCGCATGGGACTGCACACCGGCGACGCGAGCCTGGGCACCGGCTCGTACGTCGGCCTGAACGTTCATCGCGCCAGCCGGATCGCGAGCGCCGGGCACGGTGGCCAGGTGCTCCTCTCGGACACGACCCGGACCCTCCTGGGAGACGACCTTCCAGCCGGTGTCGAGCTGCGTGATCTCGGGACACATCGGCTCAGGGACCTCGAGCGCCCCGAACGGCTCTGGCAGCTGGTGGTCGGCGGCCTGCGCAGCGACTTCCCGCCCATCCGATCGCTGGACACCGCGAACAACCTGCCCAGCCGCCTGACGACCTTCCTGGGCAGGCAACGGGAGATCGACGAGATCTCAGATCTTCTGTCGCGCAGCCGGCTGCTGACCCTGACCGGTCCCGGCGGCACCGGCAAGACGCGCCTCAGCCTCGAGGTCGCCGCGCGCGCCATGGATGCGTATCCAGACGGCGTCTTCTTCGTCGAGCTGGCGCCGATCACGGAGCCCGAGCTCGTGGCCGCCACCATCGCGCAGACGCTCGGCCTCGCAGACCGCGGCGGGCGAAGCGCGGCTGATCAGCTCGCCGACCACATCGGCGCCAGGCGCATGCTGCTGGTGCTCGACAACTTCGAGCAGGTGACCGATGCGGCCCCGACGGTGAGCGCGGTGCTCGCGGCCTGCCCCAACCTCTCCGTGCTCACCAGCAGCCGCAGCACTCTGCGCGTTTCCGGCGAACAGGAGTACCCGGTCCCGCCGCTGGCCCTGCCCGACCCGACGCAGCTGCCATCGATCGACCAGCTCTCGCAGTATGAGGCGGTGGCGCTCTTCATCGAGCGGGCGCGCGCGGTGAAGCCGGACTTCGCGGTGACGAATGAGAACGCGCCGGCCGTGGCGGAGATCTGCGTGCGCCTCGACGGCCTGCCCCTCGCCATCGAGCTGGCCGCTGCCCGCATCCGCATCCTCACCCCGCAGGCGATGCTGGGGCGCCTTGAGCATCGGCTGGGCTTCCTTGGCGGCGGTGCACTCGACCTGCCGGAGCGACAGCAGACCCTGCGCGGGGCCATCGCCTGGAGCCACGACATGCTCGATGAGAGTGATCGCGCGCTGTTCGCCTGCCTTTCGGTCTTCGTCGGGGGCGCGGCCCTGGAGTCCATCGAGCAGGTGTGCGGCGGCGAGCTCACCGGCGAGCTGCTGGACGCGCTCGCGTCGCTCGTCGAGAAGAGCCTCGTGCGCCAGTCGGAGGGCGGCGCCGGCGAGCCGCGCTTCGGAATGCTCGAGACCATCCGCGAGTTCGCCATAGAGCAGGCCGTCGAGCGTGGCAGCTGGGACGACCTGCGAGCCCGCCACGCGGCGCAATTCCTCGCGATCGCCGAGGCTTCGGCGCGTCACGTGATGGGATCCGAGAAGCGAACCTGGCTGGATCGACTGGAAGAAGATCACGACAATCTTCGCGCGGCCATCAGCTGGGCGACCGAGACGGGCGCCGCCGAGACAGCCCTACGGCTCGGCTCCGCGCTGTGGCGGTTCTGGCAGATGCGCGGCTACCTGGCGGAGGGACTCGAGCGGGTGGAGCAAGGCCTCGCGCTTCCCCACGGCCACGACCACGCCGTTGCTCGGGCCGATGCACTCTCCGCTGCCGCCGGGCTCGCCTATTGGCTGGCCGACACAGACGGCTCTCGGGCATGGTACGAGGAGGAGATCGAGGCCCGCGTCGCACTCGGGGATCGGGCCGGCCTGGCCGAGGCGCAGTACGGGATGTCATTCACATGGTCGATCCTCGATCTCGAGAACGAAGAGAGCACGGGTCAGGCGGAGGCCCAGGTTAACGAGGCCCTTGCCATCTTTCGGGAGATCGGTGACGCGTCGGGCATCGGCCGCTGCGAGTGGGCCCTGGCAAACGTCGCGTGGGGTACCGGCAAGCTCGAGCAGGCGAGGGAGCACGCGCTTCACGCGCTGGAGGTGTTCCAGTCGATCGACGACCGCTTCATGATCGGCTGGACGAGCTATACGCTGGGCTTGGGCGCCCTCAGCAAGGACCTTGCCGCCGGCAGGAGCGCGAACTTGCGTGCCGAGGCCAGCCGCCGGTTGACGGACGCGCTGCGCATCTTCTCGGACGCACAGGACATCAGCGGGCTGACCCTCGTCCTGGATGCGTTTGCGATCTTGGCCGTGCGCGAGGGCGATCGTGAGCGCGCCGCCCGCCTCTCGGGGGCGGTCGTGACCTTCGAGCGAACGAGCGGCACCGGCCTCAACAATTGGACTCGCGCCCTCCTTGCCTTTGATCCCGCGGAGCTGCAGGGCGACCCCGCACTGGCCGACGCTTGGGCATCCGGGGAGGCGCTCACCGCCGCGCAAGCCGTGGCATACGCCCTGGAGGAGTAGATCAGGCCGGCGCCGCGAGGTCCCGCTTCGGGAAAACCAGCAGGGCGTAGATCAGCGGCACGGTGGCCGCGGCGCACACGATCACCAGGTCCAGCGGATCCAGCCCCCCGGTCAGGATCTCGCCCGGGTTGAAGTGGTGGAAGAGCGAGTAGGCCTGCGTCCAGGCCGCATCGGCCCACAGCGAGCCCAGGATCTCCAGGAAGTAATGGATGAGCAGCCACGCCAGCGACAGGCCGATTGCAGGCCCCGGCCGGTCGAAGCTGACCGACATCGCCAGCCCGAAGGTGGTAAAGGCCGCCCACAACCCGAAGCCGTTGAGCACGACCAGCGGCACCTGTCCCAGATCGAGCTCATCGGTCAATCCCTGGAGCGCCGATCCGCCCATCATGCCGCCCAGGATGGCAGCGAGCACGATGAGGACCGCCAGGAGGACGGCGGCGAGCACGCTGACGTACAGCGTCACGCGCGAGATCGGCCGTGCGAGGAGCACCTCCAGCGTTCCCCGCGCACGCTCGCCGGCGATGGCGGTGGCCGATGAGCCGACGGCGAAGACGCCAAGCATGGCGATGGCCAGCGGGTGCTGGAGGCCCAGGGTGATCGCTCCGGGTAGCGTGAACAGGGAGCCGGACCCGAAGCTCATGAGCTCTCGTGGGATTGCGCCGGAGTTCGCCAGGTCGCGCATCACGCCGCTGAAGGCGCCATAGAAGACCGGGATCAGCATTCCCCAGCCGATACCGGCAAGGACCACGGCAATGAGCCGCACGCGCTGCCAGCGCAGGGTTTGGATGAAGAGGCGTCCGCTCATTGGCCTGGCTCCTCGGAAGCGTAATACTCGAGGAAGGCTTCCTCCAGGCTGGCCGGCTCGATGATCAGGTCATCCAGGTTCGGCGACGCGATGGACCGCACGAAGCCGGCGACCTCCCCCGACAGCATGCCAATGATGCGGTTGCCGTCGACCTGCACGTCCTCGAGCCCCGGCAGGCTCGCCGGGTCGGGGGCCGCGCCGCGCCAGCGAACAGTCACGCGCCTGCGCCGTCGGGCGAGCAGCTCCCCAACGTCGTGGATGGCCATGAGGCGCCCGGCACGGATGATGGCCACCCGGTCGCACAGCCGCTCCACCTCCGACAGGACGTGGGAGCTGAAGAACACCGTGCGGCCCTCGCGGCGCAGGTCGTCGAGGATGGAGTAGAAGGCGTGCTGCATGAGCGGGTCCAGGCCCTCGGTCGGCTCATCCAGGATGGCCAGCTCGGGATCATGCTGGAGCGCCTGCACCACGCCGATCTTCTGGCGCATGCCGCGTGAGTAGTCGCGCACCTTCCGTTTCAGGACCGATGTGGGCAGCTCCAGCCGCTCGCACAGCTCAGCGCGCCGATGCGGCTGGCGTCCCTGCATGTCGACGAGGTAGTCGAGCACCTGCTCTCCGCTGAGCGAGTCGTACAGCGCGATCCCGCCGGGAAGGTAGCCCGTGAGCCTCCTGATCTCGACCGATTCGGTGGCGATGTCCATGCCGAGCACGCTGGCCGTGCCCCGGGTGGCGTGCAGATACCCGAGCAGGGTGCGGATGGCGGTCGATTTGCCGGCGCCATTCGGTCCCAAGAAGCCGTAAATCTCGCCCTGGTTCACCTCCAGGGTCAGGTCCGTCAACGCCTCGACCGACCCGTAGTGCTTCGTCAGCGCTCGGATGCTGATGACCGGTGCGGGTGGCGTGCCCTCCATGCACCTGATCCTAGCGTGCGCCCGCCGTTGCCGGTACCGAAGTTGCCATCTTGCGACCGCGTGCACATTAGGCGACGAACGAGGTCGAGTTCGTCTCAGCGACCGAGGTTTACCCAGGATTCTTGCACCATTGGCGGCCGCTGGCTCGCCTAACGGCCATGTGATGGGCACATGACGACTACGCGGGCACTTCGGGGTCCGGAACCGATTGAGTCTCGAACAGCCCCAGGCGCAATGCGACGACTCAGGCGATCCCCGTCAGCGCATCGGTAAAGAGGTCGTAGGTCTCCTCGCTGAAGAGGACGAATCGAGCCAGCGTGATCTGCGTCGTCCCGCGCAGGTGCTCCGCGACGGTTCTCACCGCCACCCGCGCGCCGTCGGGCGGCGGGTAGCCGTAGATCCCCATGCTGATGGCGGGGAAGGCCACGCTGCGTGCGCCCAGCTCATCGGCCAGGCGCAGGCAGGACCGATACGCGCCAACCAGCAGCTCCTCTTCCGCATGAGCGCCGCCGCGCCAGACCGGACCTACCGCGTGGAGGACCCAGCGCGCCGGCAGGTCGTAGCCCTCGGTCGCCACGGCCGTGCCTGTTGGCGTGCCGTCGGGAAAGCGTTTGCGCAGCTCTTCGAGGAGCCGGGGTCCGGCCGCGCGGTGGATCGCGCCGTCCACGCCGCCACCTCCGCGGAGCGCCTCGTTGGCCGCGTTGGCGATGGCATCAACCGCCTGCTGCGTGATGTCGCCGCGCACCAGCTCGAGCCGGCCGCCGGCAAGGGTGATGGCAACGGTCATGACTAGCGCGAGACTCGCGTGGCGCGCAGGATGGATCGGATGCCGACGCGCTGCCCATACATGAGTACGCCAGCGCTGTAGATCCGTGAGGCCAGCCAGATGGCGGCCACGACGGTCGCGGCCAGCAGTGCGAGCGCCAGGACCACCTCGGCGCTGGACGGCGTCGTCAGTAGCATGCGCGATGGCATCAGGTATGGGCTGAAGAAGGGGATCAGGGACAGCACCTGTACCCAACCGGCGCTCGGGTCGTTGAGGCCGCCGAATGCGGCGAAGTAGCCGGCCATGGAGAGGAAGATGAGCGGGCCGACCGCCTGCTGCACGTCCTCGATGCGGCTGACCATCGACCCCGCCGCCGCATACAGGGTCGAGTACAGGATGAAGCCGAGCATGAAAAAGAGGCCGAAGGCGGCGATCATGATCGGCGTCAGGTCCGGCAGTGGGAGGGGCGTGCCCCCGCCGACGCCCAGCAGGCTCGAGATCGGTCCGTTCAGCACCAGGCCGATGAGCAACGCCCCCACGATGACCACGTACTGCGTCAGTCCAGCCGCTCCCGTGCCGATCACCTTGCCGGTCAGCAGTTGCCGCGGCGTCGCGGCGGTGATGAGCAGCTCCATGACGCGGCCCGACTTCTCCTCGGCCACGCTCTGTGCCACCCAGTTGCCGTAGGTCAGGATCGCCATGAAGGTCAGGATCACGACCGCGTAGGCCAGGATGAAGGCCCCGGCGAAGTCCTCTTCGCTGCGGGCCTCGTCCGGATCGGCGGCTATGGCGGTGAAGTCAGGCGGTGCGAAGAGCTCGCCGCTTTCGGCGGTCGAGACCCCGGCACGCTCCAGCCGGTCACCGATGGCGAGGGCGGTGGCGGCCTGCGTTACCAGCATCCGCGTCTGGTTGGTGGGACCGGAATTGCTCAGGTACTCGAAGGCGAGGTCGCCGCTCTCGCTGCGGGTGATCGTCAGGAGACCGTCCAACTCGCCGTCGCGCACGGCCTGGGCCGCCGTGTCGGGATCACGCGTTCGCGTGACTCGAGCACGCTCCTCGGCATCCGGGACAGGCGCGGGGGCCTCACCCTCGAGCACGGCGCCGGGGTCCGCAGCGGCGATGAGCAGCGCCTGGACGGCCACCACCGGATCGGTCGAAAGGTCATCGGACCCGACGCTGACGGCGATCTCGGGGGGATCCTCGATGCCCACGGCTTCCAGGATGGCGGGCAGCATGGTCAGGACCGCAACCGCGATCCCAAGCAGTGCGGTGGTGAATTTGAAGGCGCGACCGCGGACCCGGACCCGGTACTCGCGCCGCGCGACATGGAACGCGTTCGGGAACAGGTCCCTCATCGGTCCGACGCGCGCCTGGTGCTGGCCAGGTGCTCGTCCTCGTCACTCACGGCGCGCCTGCCCACGTGCTCGATGAAGATCTCCTCCAGGCTGGGCTCGGCGATTTCGAAGCGGGTGACCCGGTCGCCGCGGGAGAGCGCAGTGCGCAGGATGGCCTCGGGATCCTGGTCGGCGGGCACGTGGAGCTCGACGTAATCCTCGCGCTGCGCGGTGACGTTGATGCCCGGGAACTGGGCGAGCCATGCGACGCCGTGGCCG
>JACDBS010000138.1 GCA_013694795.1 Chloroflexota bacterium
TAAGTGGTCTTGCACCCTCCCGCCGCCGGCGCCGATACTGTGGTCGTCCTGAAGGGGCAAGCGACACCGGATCCCACGGTTTCGATCGTAAGTTCCGGCACCGGCTCCGATGGCTTCGGTCAGCGGATTCGGACGGCAGCGGTGGCTTCGGTCACCGAGGTCGGGCGCCTGTTCCTTCGGGACATTGCCATGCCCGGCGTCGCTCCGCGTAATGGGCCGTCAGACGCACATTGTCCGGGCCGGCGTCAGCCGGTCCGTTCAATGCGTGCCGCATCGATCTCGGCCACCGAGCGCAGATGATGGACCGCGGCGAAGCCCTCGTCGGCGAGGGAATGGAGGGAATCGGTCAGCCAGCGGTGCTGGCGCCGGACGGCGGACGGCGGCGGGCGGGGCGAAGGCCTCGCGGCGTTCCGCTCCAGCGCCGCAGCCAGCGGCAGATCCAGGATGATAGCCACGGGGGGCCGGCGGTGCCGCCGCGCGATGGCCACCAGCTGGGCCCGGGCCCAATCCTCGACGTTGGTGGCATCGACCACTGTCAGGCGGCCGCGGCGCAGGCGCATGGCGAGGATGCGATGAAGCAGGTCGAAGGCGTCGTCGGTGGCACCCTGGGCGCCAGGGTCATCCGTGACGAGTGCTCGTAGCTGGTCCGACGACAGGACTTCAGTCGGGGCAAAGTGGGCTCGGGCGAAGGTGCTCTTGCCGCTCGCGGCGACCCCGATCAGGAGGACCAGCGCATCGGCCGGAAGAACGATGGCGGGAAAAGCAGACCGACCGCCGAGGTCGGCGGTCGGTGGTGTGGCCATGAGAGAGGGGTCAGCCCTGGGCGTCGCAGTCGGGGCACATCTCAGACTCGGGAATCGGGGCCTTCGGCTGACCGGTGGCGCGCGGAAGGGCGCGGCCGCAGATGGTCAACCCGGCTTCACCGATGAGGTGGACCTTGCTGAAGTGGCGATCCGGCAGACGCCACGTCACGTAGCGACGCTGCTGGGTGGGGGTCGAGGACACAGAGCGGGACTCCGTTGCGGACGCCCATTCTGCCAGAAATCGCCCCTTCTCACAAACCGGGTACCGATCTGGCAGCATGGCGCTGTACGTGATGAAACGCATCGGAATCCTGACCGGCGGCGGCGACGTCCCGGGCCTCAACACGCTCATCAAGAGCGTCGTCTACCGCTCCAGCGAGATCGGCTGGGAGGCGCTCGGCATCCGTCGCGGATGGCAGGGGCTGACCCACCTTGACCAGGCTCGCGAGGACGGCGGCGGCTTCCTGAGGCCGCTCGACCGGGTCAGCACGCGGGCCATCGATCGGACCGGCGGGACGGTGCTGCACACGTCGCGCACGAATCCGTCCTCCATGAGTCGCGCGTCACTGCCCGAGAGGCTGGACGCCGCACAGGTCAGCGCCATGGAGGTGGCCGAGGGCAGCTATGACCTCACCCCGCTGGTGCTGGAGAACCTCGCGAAGCTGGGCATTGGCGCTTTGGTGGTCATCGGCGGTGACGACACGCTGGGCTACGCCGCCCGGCTGGGGCGCGAGGGCTTCCCGATCATCGCCATTCCCAAGACGATGGACAATGACGTGCAGGGCACCGAGTATTCCATCGGCTTTTCCACCGCGGTGACCCGGGCCAAGGAGCTCATCAACCGCCAGCGCACCACGCTGGGCAGCCACGAGCGCATCGGCGTCTTTCGCATATTCGGCCGTAATGCCGGCTACACGGCCTGGTACGCCGCGTATGTGACGAGCGCGCGCTGCGTCATCCCCGAGGCGCCCTTCGACCTCGAGGCCCTTGCCGAAATCCTGGCCGATGACCGACGCCTGAACCCGTCGGGCTACGCCTTCGTCATCGCCAGCGAGGGTGCCATCTGGACCGGGGGCGAGCTCGGTGAGATCGGTGATGCCGATTCGTATGGCCACCGTCACAAGGCCGATGTGGGCTACGCCCTGGCCGAGGAGCTGAAGCGCCGGACCGGAATCGAGACGGTGCACAGCGATCTCACCTACGACCTGCGTTCGGGGGATCCGGATGCGCTCGACCAGATGGTGGCAATCACCTTCGCCAATGTGGCTGTGGATCTGCTCGCCGATGGCCACACCGGCCGCATGGTGGCCATTCGCGAGGGCAAGTACTCGCACGCCCCGCTGCCCGAGCGCTCCCTCGGCGCGCGCCGGATCGACGTCGCGGCGATGTACAACGCCGCGCGCTTCCGCCCGCGATACGAGGCGAAGCTCGGCTCGCCGTTGCTGCTGGGACCGGCGGCCATCGAGTGACCGGCGTCGGACGCCCATGATCACCGACATGAGACGGATCCTGACCATCGATGGCGGCGGCGTGCGCGGCATCATCCCCGCGGTGCTGCTTGCCGAGCTCGAGCGCCAGACAGGCCGATTGACGCGCGACGGGTTCGACTTCGTGGCCGGCACCTCGACCGGGGCCGTGCTGGCGGCCGGAATTGCGGCTGGGATACCCGCTGAGCGGCTCGTGACGCTGTACGCAGAGCGTTCCTCGCACGTGTTCCGCAAAATTCCGGTGATCAGCACGCTGCGACGGATCATCACCGGCTCGATGTATGACAACTCCACGCTCCATCGGCTGATCCGCGAGGAGCTCGGGGCGGAAGCGCGTGATTGGCGGCTGAACGACGCGCCGGTCGACATGCTCATCACCGCCAAGCGCCTGTCCGATGGAATGCCGTGGTACTTCGTGCGAGACAACCCGGCGAACTCGTGCCGAGCAGGGGACTACCGCCTCGCCGATGCTGCCACCGCCTCGGCGGCGGCCCCAACCTACTTTTCGCCGTGGAGCCTTGCGGGGATCGGCGAGCTCATCGACGGCGGGATCGGCGTGGCCGGCAACCCGGTCTACCAGGCCTGCGTGGAGGCCTTCGAGTACACGCATGCGTATCGACCCTCCGAGACAGTCGTTGTCAGCCTGGGCACCGGCACCCTGCTGCGCCGCGAGCGGCCGACCTGGCTCTGGCCCTGGCTCGGCTGGCTGCTCTCGGAGCTTCTGCGCTCGCCGGCCGAACAGCAGACGGAGCTCGTCCATCGTCACTACCCGGAGGCTCGCTTCTACCGCCTCGACCTTGAGCTCGGGCGGGAGATCGGGCTGGATGCCGTCGAGCGCATCGGAGAGCTGCGGGCGCTCGGCGCGCGGCTGGCCCAGGCCATCAACTGGGCCAACATCCTGGACGGGCTGGACGATCGGTTCCTTGTTAGCGAGGCCACCACGCTCCCGCGCGAATACTGCCGCCTGGGTCCCGACTGAGGCGGGACATCCGCCCCTTGACGCCCGTCCCTGCATCGGCGTATATATCGGCTGACGATATATCACTGAGCGGTATAGACCGATGAATTGGCTGGCACGCGCGATCCTCAGGCTGTACCCCGCCGCCTGGCGCGAACGCTACGGCCACGAGGTGGGCGACCTTGTCTCCCGGCGCCGGCTGCGCGCGCTCGACCTGGTCGACCTGCTCGGCGGGGCATTAGACGCCCGCCTCCATCCGCAGATGGTGCCGTCGCTACAGCTCGCGGTTGGAGCGCCTGCCCCCACCGCGCTCACGCCGATGCGCCCGGCACGACCTGCGTACGGTGCCATCGCCACGATGAATCCCGGTGTGCTCAGCCGCCGCTCGTTCATGCGTCGCATGCTGGGCGCCGGCATCGGCCTCCTGTCGATCGAGTTCCTGGGCGGTACGCTGGCCTTCCTGTGGCCGCCGCCCGCCGAAGGGATCGGCGTCGAGCACCGGGTCGGCACGATTCGCGAGATCCTTGCCGTCTCGCCGGACTGGGCGCGTGGCACGCCGTATGAGTTCCGCCCCGCGAATGCGTTCCTGATCAACGTGCCAGCCGCCAAGGCGATGGCGCTGGGCGACGCGTTGGAGGTCGCCGATCCGGGCGCCGGCGAGATCCTGGCGCTGTGGCGCAAGTGCCCCCATCTCGGCTGCATGATTCCCACCGCATGCGAGACGCGCAGCCGATTCCAGTGCTACTGCCACCAGAGCACGTACAACATCGTGGGTGAGAAGCTCGAGCTGGGTCCGGCCCCGCGGGGGATGGACCGCTTCCCCGTGCGCATCGGTGTTGACGGCGCGGTCTTCGTCGACACGCGCGAGGTGATCAGCGGGCCTCCGAAGGGCGTCCAGACCTTCGTCGATCCTCATCCTCCCGGCGAGGGCTGCGCGTGAGCGGCGATCTCGGCGACCTGGGACGCTTCGCCGAACCGTCGCTGCTGATCCTCGTCTCGCTCAGCGGCGAGCCGAAGCACGGGTACGCCATCATGGCCGATGTCGAGGAGCTCAGTGGTGCGCCGCTCGGCCCGGGGACGCTGTACGCCGCGCTTGCCCGACTGGAGGCGCGGGGCGTGATCGAGGCGCTTCCCGCCGAGGATCGGCGCCGCCCGTACCGCATCACCGGTCTCGGCGAGCGCACCCTGCGCGCGCAGCTCGAAGGCCTCGATGCATTTGTGCGCACCGGATTGATGCGACTCGGGCACCCCTCCTAGCGCGGCCGCTTCAGACGACGTTGAGCTCGCGCATGGGCTCGTTGCGCGTGATGCGCTCGTAGCCAAGCGGCGACAGGTCGAGCGTCTGCCACCCGCCGCTGACGATCCACTCGGCCAGGCCGCGACCCACCGCCGGCGCCTGCTGGAGCCCGTGGCCGCTGAACCCGTTCGCGAAGAGCAGGTTCGTGATGGTCGGATGCGGACCGACGATGGCGTTGTGGTCGAGCGTGTTGACCTCGTAGTGGCCTGCCCAGGCATCGAGCAGTCGCAGCCGGTCGAAGGCCGGCACGCGATGCGCCAGCGTCGGCCACACGAACGAGTCGAATGGCGCGCGGTCGGCGCGCAGGTCGAGTGTGTCGGGATCCGGGTCGCCGTCGCGCGGTGAGAAGCCAGTGATGTATGCCGCCCCCTCGGGCCGGACGTATACGCCGGACGGGTCGATGGTCAACGGCGCGGCGCCCAGGCTGACGGGCGCGTCGACGTGATAGACAAGCCGCTTGCGCGGCCGGACGGGTAGCTCCACGTCCACCATGCGCGCCACGTCCGCCGCGCGCGGGCCGGCCGCGTTCACGACCCAATCGGCTCCAATGCTTGAGCCGTCCGCCAGTCGCACCGCCCGGATCCCGCCGCCGTCGCGCTCCAGCCCGACCACCTCACCGATGCGCTCCTCGACGCCCAACGAGCGTGCCTTGCGCCGGAAGCCCTGGAGCAGCGCGTAGGCGTCGAACCAGCCCTCGTCGGCCAGGCCGAGCGAGCCACCGGCCAGATCATCGGTCCGGAGCCAGTCGAAGCGTGAGTGAAGCTCCGGCGGCGTCAGGAGGACGACCGGCACATCCAGCCCACGCTGGACTGCGTTGTTGTGCTCCAGGGTGGCGAGGCCCGCATCGGTTGCCAGGAAGAGGTAGCCGTTCTCGACGAAATCGATCTGGGGCACCTCTCCGTTCACGGCGAGGTAGCGCTCGGGGTGCTTGATGAGATCGACGCCGAAGCGGCTGATCTCGATATTCAGCGGCGTGCTGAACTGGAGGCGGATGCTCGCCGCCGACAGGGTGGTCGAGCTGGTCCGGAACGACGCGTCGCGTTCCACCACCACGATTCGACCGTCGAAATCCGGGCGCATGGCAAGGAAGGTGGCGACGCTGCTGCCGACGATGGCGCCACCGATGATCACGACGTCGGCCCGGTCGGATTGGCGCATTCCCCGATCCTAGCGACCTAGACTGGCCCCCTGATGTCCGGACCGGCGGTGCGATTCGTCGACACGCCGCCTTCCACGGCTGACGTGGTGGTGATCGGCGGTGGGGTGATCGGCTGCGCCACGGCATTCTTCGCCGCTCGGGCCGGCCTGCGCGTGGTGGTCCTGGAACGACGAGCCGCGCTGGGGACGCTGACCACCCCTGTCTCCACAGGGGCGTTCCGACTCCAGTTCGACAATCCCGAAGAGATCGCCATGGTGCGCGAGGGGGTCGACCTGTTCGACGCCTTCGGCGAGCGCACCGGCCTCGATGGCTGGGATCTTGGCCTGAACCACGGCGGCTACCTTTTCTGCTCCCTGACCGATGCGACGCTGGCGCGCTCGCGGCGCCTGGTGGAGCGCCAGCGCGGCTGGGGCCTGACCGATGTCGAGCTCCTCACCGGCGAGGAGGCCCGCGTCCGCTGGCCATGGCTGTCAGCGGACGTGCGCGGCGCCCGATATCGGGCGGACGACGGCTGGTTGGACCCCAAGCGCCTGACGGTCGGCTACGCGGTGGCCGCCTCCAACTCCGAGCACATACCCGACGCCGCGCCATCCGGGGAGGCCGCCTTCATCACCGAGGCCGGCGTGACCGCGATTCGCGTCGCTTCCGGGCACGTGCAAGGCGTCGAAACCACGCGTGGCAGCGTCGGCGCCGCGGCAGTGATCATCGCCGCCGGGCCTTTTCTGGCGCACGTTGCAGCCCTCGCCGGCGTGCATGTGGAGCTGCGGCCGACGCGACGCCAGAAGCTGGTGATCCCGGAGCTGCCGGCCGTCCCGGCTGATGCGCCGATGACCATCGAGGAGGAGACCGCCGCCCACTGGCGTCCCGCCATGCATGGCTGCCTGGCGC
>JACDBS010000147.1 GCA_013694795.1 Chloroflexota bacterium
GCGCGGCTCCGTGCGGGCGCTGCCCGGGCGATCGCCAAGCTGCTCGCCTCGGTAGACCCACGCCTTGACGCCGATGCGCCCGTAGGTGGTGTGCGCATGCACGACGCCATAGCTGATGTCGGCGCGCAGCGTGCCGAGTGGGATCCGGCCTTCCTTGTCCCACTCGGTGCGGCTCATCTCGGAGCCGCCGAGGCGTCCTGAGACCTGGATCTTGACGCCCTTGGCACCGGCTTTGATCGTGCGCTGGATCGACTGCTTGATCGCCTTGCGGAAGGCGATGCGCCGCTCCAACTGACCGGCCACGTTCTGCGCCAGGAGCATGCCGTCGAGCTCAGGCTGGAGGATCTCCTTGATCTCGAGCTTGACCTTCTTGCTGGTGAGTTTGCCGATGTTGGTGCGCAGCGCTTCGACATTCGCTCCACCCTTGCCGATGACGATGCCCGGCTTGGCGGTGTGGACCGTCACGGTGACGTGGTTGATGCCGCGCTCGATCTCGACCTGGCTGACGCTCGCGTTCGACAGCTGCCTCGCTACCAGCTCCCGGATCCGCATGTCCTCCTGGAGGAGCGTCGCGTAGTCGCGGTCCGCGTACCACTTCGCCAGCCAGGGCTTGATGATGCCGATCCGGAAACCGTAGGGGTGAACCTTGTGACCCATTACGACTCCTCTCGGTCAGCCACGGCGACGGTGATGTGGCTGGTTCGCTTCAAGACCTGGAAGTACCGACCCTGCGCGCGCGGACGTCCGCGCTTCAGGGTCGGACCCTCGTTGGCGACCGCGCTCACCACGCGCAGCTCATCGGCCGACAGGTTGTAGTTGTTCTCGGCATTGGCGGTGGCGCTCTTGAGCACCTTGGCCACGTCCTTGGCCGCCGCGTTGGGCAGGAAGCGCAGGATGGCCGCGGCCTCCTCGACCGGCTTGCCGGTGATGAGGTCGGTCACCAGCCGCACCTTGCGGGGGCTGATGCGGATGTACCTTGCGGTCGCGCTGACTTGCATCGGTCCGGCCTACTTCAGCGCCGTGGAGCGCTCGGTGGAACGACCACCGTGCCCACGGAACGTGCGTGTCGGCGCGAACTCGCCGAGGCGATGCCCGACCATGTTCTCGGTGACGAAGACCGGCACGTGGCGACGGCCGTCATGGACGGCGATCGTGTGCCCGATCATCTGCGGGAATATCACGCTTGCCCGCGACCAGGTCTTCAGCACCTTGCGCTCGCTACGCTTGTTCATGTCATCGATGCGGCCGAGCAGGCGCGCGTCGATGAAGGGTCCCTTCTTGACGGAACGACTCATCTATCGGCTCCTAACCCCGTCCGTACCGACGGCGGACGATCAGCTTGCTGCTCTTGTTCTTCTTGACACGGGTTCGCAGGCCCATGGCCGGCTTGCCCCACTTGGTCTTCGGCGGCATGCCGGTCGGCTGCTTGCCCTCGCCACCACCGTGCGGATGGTCGCGGGGGTTCATGGCCGAGCCGCGCACCGTCGGGCGCCTGCCCATGTGGCGGGCGCGTCCCGCCTTGCCGACCTTCTGGTTCTCGTGATCCAGGTTGCTCACCTGGCCGATGGTCGCCATGCATTCGATGCGCACGCGGCGCACCTCGTTCGACGGAAGGCGGATCGTGGCGTAGTCGCCCTCCTTGGCGAGCAGCTGGGCGCTGCTTCCGGCGCTGCGCACGATCTGGCCGCCGCGACCGGCGACGAGCTCGATGTTGTGGATCTGCGTGCCAAGAGGAATCCGGGAGAGCGGCAGCGCGTTGCCGTCGCGCGCCTCCACATCGGGCCCGGAGGCGACCGTGTCGCCCACGCCCAGGCCGTGTGGCAGCAGCATGTAGCGCTTCTCGCCGTCGGCGTAGAAGAGCAGACCGATGCGAGCCGATCGGTTCGGGTCGTACTCGACCGTCGCAATCCGCGCGGGCACCCCGTGCTTCTCCCGCTTCCAGTCGATGACGCGGTACAACCGCTTGTGCCCGCTGCCCTGGTGGCGAACGGTGAGCTTGCCCTGGCTGTTGCGGCCGGCGCGTCGCACGAGCTTCTCGGTGAGCGGCTTATGCGGCGTGTCGCTGGTGATCTCCTCGAACGTCGAGCGGGTCAGCTCGCGGATGCCCGGCGACGTCGGTCGGTAACTGCGGAGTGGCATTTCGCTACACGGCCTCGAAGAGTTCGATCTTGTCACCCGGCGCGATCGTCACGATGGCCTTCTTCCAGCCCGGCACCGTTCCCATCGTCTTGCGACCTCGCCGCTTCTGCTTGGACCGGACACTGACGACCCGCACACCCAGGACCTTGACCTTGAACTCGGTCTCGACGGCGGCCTTGATGAGGAACTTGTTGGCGTCGCGCGCGACGGCGAACGTGTAATTGTTGCGCTCGGCTTCGAGCGTGCTCTTCTCGCTGATCACCGGGCGCAGCAGCACGTCGTGCATGTTCGTGGCGGTCATGCATACACCTCCTGCGCGCGGACGAGCGCGTCGCGCGTGAAGACCACCGTATCGGCCTCCATCAGGTCGACCACGTTGAGGCTGTCGGCCAGGATGACGCGCACCTCGCGCAGGTTGCGGCAGGACAGCTCCACGTTCTCGTCACGCGCCGGCAGGACGAGGAGGACCTTGCCCGCCGCGTTCCACCCGACCAGGCGCTCGACCATGGTCGTGGTCTTGATCTCGTCGAGGCCGAAGCCCTCCACCACGCGCAGCTCGCCGTCGGCCTGCTTGGCGGAGAGAACGCCGCGCAGGGCGCTGCGTCGCATCTTGGCCGGCATCCTCTGCTCATAGCTGCGCGGGTGAGGTCCGAAGACCACTCCGCCGCCGACCCAGTGGGGCGCCGTCTTCGTGCCCTGGCGCGCGCGTCCGGTGCCCTTCTGGCGCCATGGCTTTTTGCCGCCGCCGTTGACCTCGCCGCGCGTCAGCGTGTTCGAGGTGCCGAGCCGCCGGCCCGCCAGCTGGCGCACCACGGCCTGGTGAATGAGGCTCTCGTTGATGGGTGCGGCGAAGAGGGTTTCGGCAAGGTCCACCGTGCCGCCGCCCTTCCCGTCCGCCTTGAGTACCGTCGCCTGGGGCATGGTCTACTTCGCCTTCCGCACGAGCAGCAGGCCGTTGCGGGCGCCCGGTACTGCACCCTTGACCAGGATGAGGTTCCGATCGGAGTCGATTCTGACGACCTGGAGCTTCTTCACGGTCACCTGCTCGTTGCCCATGTGGCCGGCCATCTTCGTGCCCTTCCAGACCCGGCCGGGATAGGTCCCCGCGCCAATCGAGCCGGGCGCTCGATGGTGGTCCGACCCGTGCGTCTTCGGCCCACGCTTGAAGTTGTGGCGGGCAATGACGCCGGTGAACCCATGGCCCTTGCTGACCCCGGTCACGTCCACCAGCTCGCCCGCGGTGAACAGGTCGACGCCGAGCTGCTGTCCGACCTGGTACTCGTCGGTCGCGTCGACGCGGACCTCACGCACGTGCTTCGGATGCTGGTGCTCCTTGTCGAGGTGCTTGAACTGGCCGGCCACCGGCTTCGTCGAGCGGCGCGCGGTTCCGCCGCCGAGCTGCACGGCGGTATACCCGTCCGTATCGGCGGTTCGTAGGCGCGTGACCGTGTTCGGGGTCGCCTCGATGACGCTCACCGGCACGACGCTGCCGTCGTCGGTGAAGATTCGCGTCATTCCCAGCTTTCTCCCGATCAATCCTGCCGCCACTGATGGTGGTTCCTTCCTGCTTTTCCGAGCCGCCTCCGGCCCGGGGTTGCGGGGCTTGCCCCCGCACCTGTTACATCTTGATTTCGATGTCCACGCCGGCCGCCAGCGACAGCCGCATCAAGGCATCGACCGTCTTGGTGGACGGGTCGATGATGTCAATGAGGCGCTTGTGCGTCCGGATCTCGAACTGCTCCCGACCGTCCTTGTGGACGAACGGGCCCCGAATGACGGTGTACTTCTCGATCCTGGTCGGCAGCGGAACCGGCCCTGCCACGTCGGCGCCAGTCCGCTGTGCGGTCTCCACGATCTGCTCGGCAGACTGGTCGAGCAGCTTGTGGTCGTACGCCTTGAGACGGATGCGGATGCGCTGCTTGGCCATGGCGTCAGCCGATGACCTCGGTGATCACGCCCGCGCCGACGGTATGGCCGCCCTCGCGAATGGCGAACCGCTGCCCCTGCTCGATCGCGATCGGGGTGATCAGCTCGACATCGATGTTCACGTTGTCGCCCGGCATGATCATCTCGACGCCCGCGGGCAGGATGATCGCACCGGTCACGTCGGTCGTGCGCAGGTAGAACTGCGGTCGGTACCCGGCATAGAACGGCGTATGGCGGCCGCCCTCCTCCTTGGAGAGCACGTACACCTCGGCCTTGAACTTCGTCCCCGGCTTCACACTGCCCGGCTTGGCGAGGACTTGTCCGCGCTCGAGCTCCTCGCGCTCGATACCGCGCAGCAGGAGGCCGACGTTGTCACCGGCCATGCCCTGATCGAGCGTCTTCTTGAACATCTCGACGCCGGTCACGACCAGCGATCGGACCTTGGCATGGATGCCGACCAGCTCGATCGTCTCACCGGTGTTCACGATGCCGCGCTCGATACGGCCCGTGGCCACCGTGCCGCGGCCCTTGATGCCGAACACGTCCTCGATCGG
>JACDBS010000161.1 GCA_013694795.1 Chloroflexota bacterium
CACCTCGCCTCGCGCGACGAGTACGACGATGCGGAGCGCGCCGGGCGTCGGGCGCGCGAGGAGACTGACGCCGCCGAAGCCGCCGCCGCGCGGCACGCGGAGCTGCTCGCCGGCTCTGAGACGGAGCTGGCGGCTCTGTCTGGCGATGCCACCCCATCCGTGGATGCGGGCGTCGTTCACGCGGGGGCCGGCCTGCGCGACCTCCAGGCGGCCGCCGATGGTGCCCGCGAGCGTCGGGATCGTCTCGCGCAGCAGCGTGACGAGGCGCGGGAGGCATGGACGGCAACCCGCGGAGCGGCCGAGGAGGTCGAAACTCGAACCGCCGGCCTCCGCCGCGAGCGTGGCCTGCGCGAGGCGCGCGTGACGCAGTTCGCCGCCTCCCTCCCCGCCGCGCGGGCCACGCTGGAACGCCTGACCGATGAGCGCGAGGCGTTGGCCGTGGAGTCGGCGCGCGCTCACCAAGCCGACACCCAGGCCGCAGCGCACCAGAGCGCCGCCGAGGTCACTCGGCGCGCCCGACGCGCGGAGCTGCTCAAGCTGGAAAGTGAGGCCGGTGGCGCCGGCTCGTCCCTTGGCGATCTCGAGCGCGCGGCCCAGGCGACCGCCATCGAGGCCTCCCGACGCGACGATGCCCTGTCGGCCCTTGCCCGCGAGCGCGAGCTGGCTCTGGAGGGGCTCCCCGAGACCTCGGCCGCAGCGCCGGCCGACGAGATCGACGCGCTCGACGATGAGACGCTCGAGGTTGAGCTGCGGCGCGTGCGACGCACGCTGTCGCAGATCGGCTCGGTCAATCCGTTCGCCGTCGAGGAACACCGCGAAGTGGCGTCCCGGTTGGAGAAGATGACGAGCCAGGACGATGATCTGCGGTCCGCCATCGGTTCGACCGAAGAGCTCATCGCGACCCTCGACTCCGAGATCAACCAGCAGTTCGGCGCCGCCTTTCGCGCCATCGGTGAGAAGTTCGACGAGTACTGCCAGCTCCTCTTCGCGGGCGGCTCGGCCTCGCTCCAGATGGCGGAGGAGGCCGATGGCGAGGCACCGGGCGGGATCGAGATCGTGGTGCGCCCGCCCGGCAAGCGCCTCCAGCGCCTTGCCATGCTCTCCGGTGGCGAGCGCGCGCTCACCGGCGTGGCCCTGCTGTTCGCCATGCTGACCGTGAACCCGGTGCCGTTTTGCATCCTGGACGAAGTCGACGCCGCGTTGGACGAGGCGAATATCGGCCGTTTCGCGCAGGCGTTGCGCAAGCTGGCGGAATCGATCGATTTCGTGGTCATCACCCACAACCGCGCCACCATCGAGGTTGCCGACACGATCTACGGAGTGACCATGACCGAAGCGGCCGTCAGCCGCGTCCTCTCGCTGCGGCTGGCCGACGTGCCGGCCGAGATGAGCGTCTAGTGTTTCGAGACGACGCGCCGGCACCGACGACGATTGCCCGCCCGCGGCGCGATCCGACCGGGATGGGGCTCCGAGCTCGACCGTCCGGGCTCGGCGCGCGACTGCGGTCGATCCTCGGCGCAGGGACTCCCGCGACCGATGCCACCTGGGACGAGGTGGAGGAGGCGCTGATTGCCGCCGACGTGGGCGCAACCACCACGCTCGAGATCGTGGACGCCGCCCGCGAGCGGTTCCGGCGTGAGAGCGGTGGCAGCGGCGAGGACGCGCGCCGCGCCCTGGCCGCGGAGATCCGTGACCGCCTGGTGCGCGTGGGATCAGGGCGGTTCGAGCTCGGCCCCGCTCCGTCGGTCATCCTGTTCGTGGGTGTCAACGGCACCGGCAAGACGACAACCATCGCGAAGCTCGCGGCCAGGCTCAAGGGCGAGGGCCGAACGCTGGTGCTGGCTGCCGCCGATACGTTCCGCGCCGCCGCTGTCGAGCAGTTGCGCATCTGGGGCGAGCAGGTCGGCGTGCCGGTGGTGGCGCAGCGCGCCGGGGCCGATCCCGGCGCGGTCGCCTTCGACGCGGTCGCGGCGGCCGAGTCACGCGGCCTGGATGCCGTGCTGGTCGATACCGCGGGACGGCTCCAGAACAAGCAGCAGCTCATGGCCGAGCTGGCCAAGATCCGACGCGTCATCGAGCGACGCCTGCCCGGACAACCGCGGCACGTGCTGCTGGTCCTCGACGCGACGACGGGCCAGAACGGCATCCTCCAGGCCGAGGCGTTCAGCCGGGAGGCGGGCGTCACCGGCATTGTGCTGACCAAGCTCGACGGCACTGCCAAGGGCGGGGTCGCGCTTGCCGCGGCCGACCGCCTGGGCGTTCCCATCCTGTTTGCGGGGGTCGGTGAGGAGATCGACGCCCTCGCCCCGTTCGACCCGGAGGCGTTCGTCGAATGGCTGCTCAGCGAGTAGCTGCGTTGCCCGTCCGCGTGGCGACGCCTAGAATGGGCAGCCGTTTGCCGGCGCCCGTGTGCCGGGTCTGATTCCCGTATCGGTTCATTCATGTTCGAATCTCTGTCCGCGCGCCTGCAGGGCGTCGCCGAGCGCCTTCGGGGCAAGGCTCGTATCACCGAGGCCGACCTTGACGCCTCCCTGCGCGAGATCCGGCTGGCCCTGCTGGAGGCCGACGTCAACTTCAAGGTCGTCAAGGGTTTCGTGGCGCGCGTTCGGGAGCGAGCCGTCGGCGCGGACCTGCTCAGCGGGCTGAATCCAGGCCAGCAGATCGTCAAGATCGTCCACGACGAGCTCGTGGCCGTCCTCGGCGGCGAGCGCCATCGACTGAATCTGGCCACGAAGCCGGCGGTTGTCATGCTGGTTGGCCTCCAGGGCTCGGGAAAGACGACCACAGCCGCCAAGCTCGCGGTTCGGGTTCGCAGGGAAGGCAGAAAGCCGCTGCTGGTTGCGGCTGACGTCTATCGCCCGGCCGCGGTCGACCAGCTCGTGCAGCTTGGCGACCAGATTGGCGCGGAAGTTCACACCCGACCCGTCGGCACGCCGGCGCTCGAGGTGGCGCGTTCGGGCCTGGAGGTGGCGCGCCAGCGCGGGATCGACGTGATGATCCTCGACACGGCCGGTCGCCTGCACGTCGACGACGCGATGATGGACGAGCTCGTCCGCATCTCCGGCGCCGTGATGCCATCCGAGACACTGCTGGTGGTCGATGCCATGACCGGGCAGGAGTCGGTTCGCGTTGCCGAGGCTTTCCACGCCAAGCTGCCTGTCACCGGCCTGGTCCTGACGAAGATGGACGGCGACGCGCGCGGTGGCGCCGCGCTCAGCATTCGCTCCGCCACCGGCCTGCCGGTCGCATTCCTTGGGACGGGTGAGCGGACCGACGGACTGGAGCCCTTCCATCCCGACCGCCTGGCGCAGCGCATCCTGGGCATGGGCGACATCCTCAGCTTCGTCGAGCGCGTGCAGGAGAACATCGACACCGCGGAGGCGGAGCGAACCGCGCAGCGGATGATGGAGAACCGATTCACGCTGGAGGACTTCCGCAGCCAGCTCCGCCAGATCAAGAACGTGGGACCGATCGGCGAGTTGATCGGCATGATCCCGGGGGCCGGCCAGATGGCAGGCGCCGCGCAGGAGGCGGTCGACTCGGGCCAGATGAAGCGGATCGAGGCGATCATCGACTCGATGACCCCGGAGGAGCGGCGTCGTCCCGACCTCATCAAGGCGAGCCGCCGCCGCCGGATCGCACTGGGCAGCGGGACCTCGACCGCAGAGGTGAATCGGCTTCTCAAGCAGTTCGTGGAGATGCAGAAGATGATGAAGATGCTCTCCGGCGGAAAGGTGCCACGGCTGGGGGGCGGTCTCGGCGCCCTGCTGGGGCGCTGATCGGATGCAACGCGGGGTCATCGCTCTCGTCACGCTCATCGGCCTCACCGGCGCCGCTTTCGTCGCGGGCTACCTGCTGCTCTTCTCCGCATCGACCGATCGAGCCGCCACGCTCGCGCCGGCGAACAGTGCCTTCTACGTGAATGTCTACCTCCAGCCGTCGACCGGACAGCAGATGAATCTCTCCGGGCTGATCGGCCGCCTGCCGGGCTTCGCGGACGAGGCCTCGTTGGATGCGAAGGTGGACCAGGTCGTCCAGAACCTGCTCAGCGGCTCGGGCATCGATTACGTCAACGGGGTCAAGCCGTGGGTTGGCAACCAGGTGGCGATCGCAGGGTGGCCGGCCAGCGAGGACCCGTTGCAGATCGAGGTGGTCGTGATCGCCGAGGTGAAGGACCGCGAGGCGGCCGATGCGGCGATTGGCGAGCTCGTGGCGGACGGGGGTGCCTCGTTCAGCCCCGAGACCTATGCCGGTGTGGACCTCCAGGTCGACGATGAAGGCGCCTACGGCTTCGTCGACGACATGCTCGTCATCGGCACTGGCGCGGACGGCCTGCATGCCGTGGTGGACGCCAGTGGCGATGCGGCGTCGCTTTTCGATCAGGCGGCCTTCCGTGCGACGATGGACGCGCTGGCGCCCGACCATCTGGCCTCGGCCTACGTCGACCTGGCGGCGATCGCCGGGTCCGCCGGCGTGGGTGGCCAGTTCGGGAGCTTCAGCACCGCGGGCGCCATCCTCGTTGCGGAGCGTGACGGCCTACGGGTGAGCGGGAGCGCCCCGTTCGAGATGACCGCGGCCGCGCCCTCGGCGCGCGACCGCTTTGCCCTCGGCGGCGAGCCGAGCAGCCTGGTCGACTGGATGCCCGATGGCACACTGGCCGAAGTGGTGGTTTTCGGCCTGGGTCAAACGCTCGCCGACGCCGAGGCGGCGATCGGTGCCAGCCCGGAGGGGGAGGAGCTCACTGGCCTGCTCGATACCTTCCGCGCCCTCGCCGCCTTCGCGCTCGGAATCGACCTTGATGCTGATGTGCTGCCGCTGCTTGATCGCGAGGTGGCCGTTGCTGTGACCGGCCTGGGCGGAACGCTTCCCTCGGGCCAGTTGCTCCTGCGGCCCGACGATGCGGCTGCGGCCCTCGCAGCGCTCGATCGGATTGCCGAGCGACTGTCGGCGGTCGGGGGTACCTCGCGGACGGAGGATCTCGACGGCACCGAGATCACGGTGCTCACCATTCCCGACGTCGGGGAGGTCGCATACGCCATGGTCGACGACATCGTCATCCTGGGCCTCGGCAGGGCGGACGTCGCTGCGGCGGTGTTCGCCCACGACAGCGGCGACTCGCTTGGGAATACCGATGCCTACACTCGGACCTTCGAGGTCGCCGGCACTCGCGCGGGGACGGAGGCATACGTCGATATCGGCGCGCTGGTGGAGCTCTTGGGGGATGGCGTCGAGCTGGGCGACGACATGCGCGATATCCTCTTGCAGATCGGGACCTTCGGGCTGACCGTTCCGTCCCGAGATGATCAGATCGAATTCCACGCGGTGCTGACGGTCGACGAGCCGTGAGCAATCGAATCAGCCACTCACCGAATCCACACTGAGGTAATCACCACTTGTCAGTAGCCATCCGGCTGACACGCGTGGGGGCCACGAAGCGCCCCGCCTATCGCGTGATCGCCATCGACAAGCGCCGTTCGCGAGACGGCCGCGCGCTCGAGATCCTCGGGTTCTATGACCCGCTGACCGAGCCGGCAACCGTGCAGCTCAACACCGAGAAGATCACCGGCTGGATCGCCAAGGGTGCCCAGCCGTCGGAGACCGTGGTGAAGCTCATGCGTCAGGCCGAGAGGGCAGCGACAGCTCCCGGCGAGGCGGAGAAGCCGAAGCGGGCCACCCGGCCCACCAAACCGAAGGCGTCGAGCAAGGCGGCCACCAAGGCGAAGGCAAAGGCAGGGGCCGATGCGGAGGCCGAGGCTCTCGCCACCGAGGAGGCTCCTGCCGATACAACTTCAATTCAGGAGCTTTCGGCTGCCGAGGAGGCCCCGGTCGACGAGACTGAGAAGGCAGGCGCGTGAAAGAGTTCCTCGAATACGTCGCTAAGTCCCTCGTCGACAAGCCCGACGCGGTCTGGGTCGAGGTCGATGACGATGCCGACGAGACCGTCCTGACCCTGAGTGTTGACCAAGAGGATATGGGGCGCGTCATCGGGCGGGACGGACGGATCGCAAACGCCCTCCGCAGCCTCCTGCGCGTGATGGCCACCCGGGATGGGCGCCATGTCGAGCTCGAGATCGTTTCCGACGCCGATTGAGCGTCGCCTGGCGATCGCACGGGTCCTGGGTCCGAAGGGCCTGAGGGGAGGCGTCCGGATCGAGCTGCTGACGGACTGGCCGGAGCGCCTGGCGCCCGGCGTCGATGTCTGGCCGGAGGGTGACGAGCAGCCGATGCGGATCGCCCGTGTCGAGTTGGGCGGGCGCGTGCCGGTCCTGTACCTCGAGGGCATCGCATCACGCGAGGCGGCCGAGCTCGTCAGCGGCCGCTACCTCGAGGCCCCCGCTCACGATCTCGACCCCGGCGCGTACTTCTGGAGCGACCTTGTCGGGCTTCGCGTGGAGGAGCCCGACGGTACGCCCGTCGGCGAGCTAGTCGAGATCTTCCGCGCCGGGGGCAACGAGGTGTACCGCGTCGCCGGAGCCGGTGGTGAGCGCCTCGTTCCGGCGCTCCGCAGTGTCGTGCGGCGGATCGACCTCGCCGCCGGACTGATGGTGATCGCCGCAGATGACGCCGAGGAGGTCCGCTGAGCCGATGCGGATCGATGTCGTCACCATCTTCCCTGAGCTGTTCGAGCTGCCACTGCGGACATCGATCATCGGCCGCGCCGCAGAAGGTGGATTGGTGGACTTCGGCATCCACGATCTTCGCGAGCATGGACTCGGCCGGCACCGATCGGTTGACGACTATCCCTACGGCGGGGGAGCGGGGATGGTGATGCGCCCCGAGCCGCTGTTCGGCGCGATCGAGCCGCTGCGCAACGCCGGTGCGCACGTGATCCTGCTGGATCCGGCCGGCGAGCGCCTGACCGATGCTCTTGCGCGCGACCTCGCGCTCCAGCCACGGCTTGCGCTCGTCTGCGGCCGCTACGAGGGGATCGACGAGCGCGTCCGCGCCCTGGTCGACCGCGAGGTGAGCATCGGCGACTATGTCCTCACCGGTGGGGAGCTTCCGGCGCTGGTGCTGATCGACACCGTCGTGCGCCTGCTCCCGGGCGCGATTGCCGAGGCCTCGCACACTGGCGACTCGTTTGCCGCCGGCCTGCTGGAGCACCCGCAGTACACGCGCCCCGAGGCCTTCCGCAAGATGGCCGTGCCTGCGGTCCTGCTCTCGGGTAACCACGCCGAGGTGGACCGATGGCGCCGCCGCGAGGCCCTCCGCCGCACCCTGGCGCGCCGGCCGGACCTGCTGGGGGCCGCGCCGCTGACCGATGCCGATCGGTCCATCCTCGAGGAACTGCGCGCGGTCGACGAGGAATCCTGAGCCGTCTTGCCCGCTTCCGGCCAGCGCTGCTATACTCCCCGGCGTCGCGGCCGCCATGCGCGGTCGCGTTCATGCGTCCCATTGGTCCGCGAGGTCGCCCGGAATGAATGCCATCAAGGAGCTCGAGCGTGAGCAGCTCCGCACCGACGTACCGGAGATCGCCCCTGGCGACACGGTTCGCGTTTCGGTGAAGGTGGTGGAGGGCACCCGCGAACGAATCCAGGTCTTCGAGGGCACCGTCATGCGCATGCGCGGCGGTGGCCTGAACAGGGCAATCACCGTGCGCCGTATTGCCAGCGGCGTCGGCGTGGAGCGAACGTTCATGCTCCATGCGCCGCGCATCGAGAAGATCGAGGTTGTGCGGCACGGCGTCGCTCGACGCGCGCAGCTCTACTTCCTCCGCGATCGGGTCGGGAAGGCGGCCACGCTCCGCGAGCGCCGCGCCAACTGATCCGGTGCGGCGACGCCGCAATCTGCGCTCGCGCGCCGGAGCCTCCGGATAGACTGAAACCGTGACCGATTCCAGGCGCCCGGGACGCATCGTGAAGCCCTCCACGCGCATCGAGCGCACCCACTGGAACGCCGGCCGCACGCGGCTTGTCGGGGCCGATGCCGTGGGCGTCGCCTGTCTGAGCGGACCGGTGATGGCCGCTGCAGTCGTCATGCCGCCATTCGGCCGTCGCATCCCCGGCATCCGCGACTCGAAGATGCTGTCGCGTGCCCAGCGCGAGCGGCTCTTCCCCATCATCATGCGACGCGCGTCCTTCGTGGGCATAGGTGCCGCCAGCGTTGCCGAGATTGACAGGCTGAACATCTACCACGCCACCAACCTGGCCATGCGGCGTGCCATCTGCCGCATTCCCCGACGCGAGCATGTCCTGATTGATGGGCTGCGGGTGCATGGGCTCGAAGAGCACGTCGGCTCGTATACCGCCATCGTGCGCGGCGACGCACATTGCTACTCGATCGCCGCCGCTTCCATCGTGGCCAAGGTGATGCGCGATCGGCTCATGGACCGGCTCGCCGCCCGTTACCCGCATTACGGATGGGAGCACAACGTCGGCTACGCCACGCTCGACCACCGGCGAGGGATCGAGGAGCACGGCATCACGCGATTCCATCGTCGATCATTCGCGCGCGTCAGAGCGGTCGAGGTGGGCACCCAGCTCGAGCTGGAGCTCAGCGACGCCCGGATTGAGTGGCGTGAGGAGCTCCCCGTCCCGGCCTGAGCCCATCCCTTCAGTACGGCAGCGTCGGCACCGCGCCGGGATCCAGGCGCGATAAGCCGCCGGTAAGGGACCGCGTGCGAAGATCTTTCGATGACGAATCCGCGGCATTCACTCGGGCTGGCCGCGGAGGACGCGGTTGCGGTCTGGCTGTCGGCCTGTGGCTGGCGGTTGGTCGCCCGACGACACCGATCGACGGATGGTGGCGAGGTGGATCTCGTGGCTCTCGATCCAACGCGGGTCCTCGTTGCGATCGAGGTACGGGCGAGACGGACCATGCGCAACGGCGCCGCCGCGGCCAGCGTGGATCAGCGACGGATCGGCCGCCTCGGCCGCAGCCTGGCGAGCATCGCTGCATCGTGCGGCGAGGCCCATGAAGGGCTGCGGATTGATCTCGTCACGGCCGAGCCGGCGGCCGATCAGCCTGGCCGCTGGCGCCTGCGACGCATCCCGGGCATCGGATGATCCTTGGTCAGCCTCCGAACAGGCGCTCGAGGAGGAGGATCGACGCGATGTACGGACGGCTGACGTTGTAAACGCCGTGGCGATCCGCAGCTGTCTGGCCCTGATAGTACGCAGCCAAGACCAGATCGCGGTTGCCGGCGTAGCGGGCGAGATAGTGGGCAAGCAGGCGGACGCCAGCGCGCACGTTGTCGCGCTGGTCGTTGATGTTCACGGGCATGCCGAGCATGCTTTCGCCGACCCAAGCGGCGGTCGCGGGGATGAGCTGCATGACGCCGATGGCGCCGGCGCGGCTGACCACGCCCTGCTGCCAGCCGGACTCCTGCCAGGCCACCGCCAGAGCGAAGGGGACAGGGACGCCGTAGCGCGCCGCCTCCTCGACGATCACCTGGCGAACGGCGTCGCGGCTCGAGACCGCGACGGCCATGGCGGGCGGCATGGGCGCTGTCGTCGGCGCGGGCGCGGGCGCGCTACCCGGAATGATCAGCTGCTGGCCGCCGAAGATGCGGCTCGGGTTGCTGATGCCGTTGGCGGCCACGATGGCGGCGACGGTGACGCCGTAATGCCGCGCGATGGTGGTCAGGTTCTCACCACGCCCGACGACGTGGGCGCCGGGAGCGGCAGCGGTCGGCGCGACAGCGGCCGGCGTGGGCGCGATGCCGAGCCGCAGGGTCTGGCCGGCGTAAACGCGGTTCGGATTGCTGATCGCATTGAGTTGGACCAGGTCGGTGACAGGGACGCCGTGGCGCTTCGAAATGCCGGTGAGCGTGTCACCGGGACGAACGACAACGGTCGGATCGGCTGCCAGCGCGACGGCCCCGAGCATGGGGCCGATGGCCAGGGCTGTGATGAGGCCGCCGACGAGGGCGAGGAACCTGGGGAACGGCAATGCATCGGTCCTCGGTGGGTGAGGTGGCTCGACCGTTGGGCAATGTGCTCACGGCGGGGCCGATGCTAAGGGCTAACGGAGCTGGGTCAAGGTACGAGCGGACTGCCTCGGGAGTACGTCGGTACCGATCCATGAAGGGCGGGCATCGGTAGGCCGAATCTGACGCGCCTGATATACTTCAGCCAGCTCGTGCCACGGTGCGAGCCTTTTCCCATCACACACGCTCGACGGATCCCGCTGGTCGTCGGTGCCCTCGTGAGGGTCGACCCGGGAGCACGAAGTCGAACGGAGGAACAACCGGAGGTATCTCTTGGCTGCCACCAGCATGAAGCAGCTGCTCGAGGCGGGCGTCCATTTCGGACACCAGACCCGGCGCTGGAACCCGAAGATGCGTGATTTCATCTTCGCGGAGCGCAACGGGATCCACATCATCGACCTTGCCCAGACAGTCTCCCTGCTCGAGTCCGCGCTCGATTTCGTGCGCGAAACGGTTCGCCGCGGCGACAGCGTGCTCTTCGTGGGCACGAAGAAGCAGGCCCAGGAGGCGCTCGCCGAGGCGGCGACCCGATCGGGCCAGCACTACGTCAACACCCGCTGGCTCGGCGGGATGCTGACGAACTTCACGACCATCAAGCGCCGCATCCAGCGCCTCGAGGCGCTGGAGGCACGGCGCGATGCCGGCGAGTTCGAGCGTCTCACCAAGAAGGAGGCGTCGAAGCTCACCGAGGAGATCAACAAGCTCAACGCAGTGCTCGGCGGCATCCGCAAGATGCGGCGTCTTCCCGGCGCGGTCTTCATCGTCGATCCACACCGCGAGGAGATCGCGGTCGCCGAGGCCCGACGTCTCGAGATTCCGATCGTCGCAATGACCGACACGAATTGCGACCCGGACCTCATCGACTGGGTGATCCCTGCCAACGACGATGCGATCCGATCCGTTCGCCTCATCTGCGGGCTGGTTGCCGAGGCGGCCACCACCGCCCAGCAGGAGCGGCAGGCCCGCCTGGACGAGGAGTTCGAACAGGCCGAGGCCATGCCGCCGGTCGACGAGACCGCCCTCACTTCGGAGGCGGACTACACGGCCGCTCTTGCGACGGGCGAGGCGCTCATCTTCGAGCCGGAGCCGGAGGACGACGAGGAGGAGGAGCGCAAGGCGCGCGCCCGGCGTGCCGCCCATATCGACGAGGGCGAGCCGGAGCACGATCCTGACCGGGAGCACGAGCGACAGATTGCCGAGCATGTAAAGGAGCCGCGCCAGCCGGCGTAGGCAGCGAAAGGACCATGACGAACACGTTGACGATCAAGCCAGAGGATGTGAAGCGGCTTCGGGAGCAGACGGGGGCCGGCATCATGGACTGCAAGCGCGCCCTGGAGGACTCCGGCGGCGACTACGACAAAGCCGTCCGCTGGCTCCGCGAGAAGGGCCTCTCGACCGCTGCCAAGAAGGCCGGCCGCGCCGCCCGCGAGGGCATCGTGACCAGCTACATCCACCACGGCTCGCGCTTGGGCGTCCTGCTGGAGCTGAACTGCGAGACCGATTTCGTGGCCCGTACCGACGACTTTCAGCAACTCGCGCGCGAAATCGCCATGCAGATTGCCGGCATGACCCCGATCTACGTCAGCCGCGACGAGGTCCCGGCGGAGGTCGTCGAGGAGCAGAAGCGCCTCTTCGCCGTCGATGCGGACCGCGATGGTCGCCCGGCCGGCAAGGTGCCGATGATCGTCGAGGGCAAGCTCAACAAGTGGTACGAGTCGGTCTGCCTGCTCGAGCAGCCGTACCGCGACACCGACCGGAAGGTCGCCGACCTGATCACCGAGAAGGTGGCCCTGCTGGGCGAGAACATCAAGGTCGCGCGCTTCGCCCGGATGGCCGTCGGTGAGTCGGCCCGGACCGATGGTGACGAGGCCGCGTAGAGGAATGACCGATGCGGCCGCCGCGCCGGCAATCACGACGTCCCGCCGGGTGCTGCTGAAGCTCTCCGGCGAGGCGCTCATGGGCGAGCACGAATACGGGATCGACCCCGGCGTCGTGCGCGAGATTGCCATGCAGGTGGCCGATGCCGCCGGTGATGGCATCCAGATCGCCGTCGTCGTCGGCGGCGGCAACATCTTCCGCGGGTTGGCTGCCAGCGCCCGAGGCATGGACCGTGCGACCGGCGATTACATGGGCATGTTGGCCACGGTGATGAACGGCCTCGCCCTTCAGGACGCGCTGGAGCAGGCCGACTGTCCGACGCGCGTCATGAGCGCCATCGCCATGAACGAGATCTGCGAGCCGTACATCCGCCGACGGGCCGAGCGACACCTGGAGAAGGGCCGCGTGGTCGTCATGGTGGCCGGCACCGGCAACCCGTATTTCACCACCGACACGGCTGCAACACTGCGTGCCGTAGAGATTCACGCTGGGGTCATCCTGAAGGCGACGCGTGTGGACGGGGTGTACGATGCCGACCCGGAGAAAGAGCCGAATGCGCGGCGATACAGCAAGATCGGCTACACCGAGCTGTTGAGCAACCGACTCCAGGCGCTTGATGCCACGGCGGTGAGCCTGGCCATGGACAACGAGATGCCGATCGTCGTCTTCGACATGACCCAGCCCGGCAACATCGCACGAGCGATCCGCGGCGTGCGGATCGGCACCTTGATCTCAGGAGACCGAACCGATGACGCATGAGGCGCTGAGCACCATCGAACCGAAGATGCAGCGCGCCATCGAGGCCATGGAACGCGAATTCGCCGGAATTCGGACCGGCCGGGCTTCGACCGGACTGGTCGAGCGCATCACGGTCGACTATTACGGGACCCAGACCCCGCTCAATCAGGTCGCCGGCATCAGCACCCCCGACGCGCACCTGATCGTCATCCAGCCGTGGGACCGATCGGTCCTGTCGGCGATCGAGAAGGCAATCACCAAGAGCGACATCGGACTGACGCCGAACGTGGACGGCACCGTGGTTCGTCTCAACGTCCCCCCGCTCACCGAGGAGCGACGACGCGACATGGTGAAGCAGGTTCGTCGCCGCACCGAGGAGGCGAGGGTCGAGGTGCGGAACCATCGCCGCGAGGCTGCCGATGCACTCAAGAAGGGGCTGCGCGACGGAGACCTGAGCGAGGACGAGGAGCACCGCGAGCTCGAGAACCTCCAGCGCCTGACGGACCGTCACATCGAGGCGATCGACGTGCGCGCCGACCGCAAGGAAGCCGAGATCCTGGAGGTCTGACCGGTGCCGGACGAGGTCCGCCCCCGGCATGTGGCCATCATTGCCGACGGCAACCGCCGCTGGGCGCGCGAGCGCGGCCTTCCGGTGCTGGCCGGTCACGTCGCGGGCATCGAGGCCATTCGTCCCATCGTGCGCCGCGCGCGTGACCTCGGCGTGGAGACGCTCAGCGTGTACACCTTCAGCACCGAGAACTGGGCACGCCCCGAGGACGAGGTATCGGGCCTCTTCGGGCTGATCGACGGAGCCGTCCGCCAGTATACCGATGAGCTCATCGACGAAGGCGTCCGCGTGCGGGTCATCGGTCGACTGCATGAAGCCCCGGCGGACGTGCAGCGTTCGATCCGCGCCGCGCAGGACCGCACCCGTGACGGTAGCCGCATGACGCTGAATATCTGCTTCAACTACTCCGGCCGCGCCGAGATCGTGGACGCCGCCCGGGCGCTGGTGGCCGCGAATGCCGATCCCAACGACGTCACCGAGCCGCACTTCGCTGAGCACCTGTACACCGCCGGACAGCCCGACGTGGACCTTGTGATTCGGACCGGCGGCGACCAGCGCACGAGCAACTTTCTGCTCTGGCAAGCCGCGTACGCGGAGCTCGTCTTCTGCCCCCAGTACTGGCCCGACTTCCGCGTGGCCGACTTCGATGCGGCCCTGGCCGAATTCGACCAGCGCGAGCGACGGTTCGGGAGCTGACGCTTGTTGCGAACGAGACTGCTGTCCGGAGCCATCGGGGCGCCACTCATCGTGGCAATCATCGTGCTCGGCGAGCCGTGGCTCTCGCTGCTCATCGGGGTCGTCGCCTTCCTTGCCCTGGTCGAGCTCGTCGCGCTCCTGAACGCCGCCGGGTATGAGCCCGCGCGGGTCCTCACCATCCTTGCCGGCATGACGCTCGCCGCCGCCGGCCTGGTCGCGGCCAACGCTGAGGGAGTCAGTGGGCTGCTGAGGCCCCTGCTGACCGCGCTCGACCCGCCCGGAGTGGTGGCCGCGACCTTTGCCGCGGCGGTGCTGCTCATGGCGGTGGCCGCATTCACGCGGCCGGACCCGCAGGCCGGATTCGTGACGTGGGCCATGAGCTCGTTCGGCATCGCGTATGTCGGGCTCCTGCTGCCGATGATCGCGCTGGTGGCACACCTGGCACCTGCCGACGGCTCCTGGGCGACGCCGGTGGGCCTGCTGGGATTGCGATCGGGGGTCGCGTGGGGGCTCATGCTGGTGCTGGTGGTGTGGGGCTACGACATCGGTGCCTACCTGACCGGGCGCCTCATGGGACGCCGGCAGCTGATCGATCACGTAAGCCCATCGAAGACGATCGAGGGCCTCGCCGGGGGCCTGGTGCTTGCGACCGTCGCCGCCGGGATCGGCGCCGCTCTGATCGGCCTTGAGCCGTGGCACCCGCTCGTCATCGGTCCGCTGGTGGGTCTGTCCGCCCAGGCTGGCGATCTCGCGGAGTCCATGCTCAAGCGCGCCGCCGGACAGAAGGAGTCGGGATTCCTGGTGCCGGGGCACGGCGGCATCCTCGATCGCATCGACTCGTTCCTCTTCGCCGCGCCCGTCCTGGCCGGCTACGCCCTGCTCGTCGCCGGTCGCGTGGCGTGACGGGGATCGCGCTCCTGGGTTCGACCGGATCGATCGGGCGCCAGGCGCTGGAGGTCGTCGCCGCACTGGGTGATCGCTTCACGATTCTCGGCCTGGCTGCCGGACGATCGAGCGAAACATTCACGGAGCAGCTCAGGGCATGGCCCGATGCGCGGGCGTGGTGCGCCGGAGGTCGGCCTGACGCGGCCGAGGCCGGCCGCTGGGCCGACGGCGGGCTCGAGGAGCTGGCCACGGCCCATGGCGTGGAGCTGGTGGTGGTGGCCACGACCGGCATGGCGGCTCTGCCAGCAGTGCTTGCCGCTCTGCGCTCCGGGCGGCGCGTGGCGCTGGCCAACAAGGAGACGCTGATCACCGGCGGACACCTGGTGACGGCGCTCCTCGACGAGCTGGGAGGCGATCCGCTCGACCGGCTGCGGCCCATCGACAGCGAGCATTCGGCCATCTGGCAGTGCCTGGTCGGGGAACGCCTTGACGATGTCACGCGTCTGGTGCTCACCGCCAGCGGAGGCCCGTTCCGAGGGTGGGCGTCGACCGCGCTCGCATCGGTCACACCGCAGGAGGCCCTGGCGCATCCCACCTGGCGCATGGGCCCCAAGATCACGGTCGACTCGGCCACCCTGGTCAACAAGGCATTCGAGGTCATCGAGGCCAAATGGCTCTACCGGCTCCCGTACTCTAAGATCGATACGGTGATTCATCCCCAGAGCGTGGTGCACTCGCTCGTCGAGTTCACCGATGGCTCGTACAAGGCGCAGCTCGGCCTGCCCGACATGCGCCTCCCGATCCAGTACGCCCTCACCCATCCACGGCGGTTGCCTTCGCCCGCGCGGTCCTCGTCGCCGGCCGACTGGGGCACTCTCGACTTTCTGACATTGACCGATGCGGACTATCCCGCCTACGCCGCCGCCCGCGCCGCCGCCGATGGCGGCGGCAACCGTGGCGTCATCCTCAACGCCGCCGACGAGGTGGCCGTCGCAGCCTTCCTTGATGGGCGAATCGCGTTTCCTGCGATCGCCGGTACCATCGCGGCCGCGGTCGAGCGCTGGGGCGCCGCCGATGAGCCGGGCCTGGCCGAGATCACCGCGCTTGACGCCGAGGTGCGTGGCGCGCTCGAGGCGGAGCTGGCCTGATGGAAGTCATCGGCACCGTCGCCGCCTTCATCGGCATACTCGTCGTCCTCGTGCTCGTGCACGAGCTCGGGCACTTCATTGTCGCCAAGCGTGCGGGGATCACGGTGGAGGAGTTCGGGATCGGCTTTCCGCCGCGGATCGCGTCGATGACGTGGCACGGCACCCGGTACAGCCTCAACTGGATCCCGCTGGGAGGCTTCGTCCGCATGCTGGGCGAGGACGGCGACGTCGAGATCAAGCGCCTGCGCGAGCAGGGCATGACCGATGACGAGGTGGAGCATGCCATGGGCGGGGCCTTCAACCGCCGGCCGGTGTGGGTCCGGATCGTCGTCCTTCTCGCCGGCGTGGCCATGAACTTCGTTCTCGCGGCGGGTCTCTTCGCGGCGGCCCTGAGCATGCCCGAGCTCGTCGGCACCGGATCCCTGACGGTCACCAGCATCCAGCCGGACAGCCCGGCATCCGGGCACCTGCGGGTGGACGACGTCATCACCGGCGTCGACGGCAGGACCTTCGAGCTGTCGGATGACCTGACTGAGTACGTCCGCGAGCGTGGGGGCGGCGCTGTCGAGCTCCAGGTGGTGCGCGATGGTGAGCCGATCGAGGTCACCGTCACGCCTCGCGTCGTCACGCCTGAGGAGCGTGCCCAGGGCATCGGCCCGGTCGGGTTCGGCTATGACCCCGAGCGCGTGGTCGAGCAACCATCGCCCGTGACCGGGCCGATCGACGCCGTGGCCAGCGGAACCGGCCTGGCGTGGAGCCTGGCGATCCAGATTCCGGGCGGGCTGGCGGATGCCGTGGGCGGGCTGATCGGGCTCAATCCCGATGCCGGCGACGCTCGTGGCCCCATCGGGATCGCGCAGGAGACTGGCAAGATCATGGAGGCACCGCTCGTCAGCCAGCTCTTCTTCATCGGCCTCCTCTCGATCAACCTGGCGGTCCTGAACGTCCTTCCCTTCCCGCCGCTGGATGGAGGCCGGATCGCCGTCGTGCTGGTCGAAGCCGTCCGCCGCCGGAAGCTGCCGGCGGAGCGCGAGGCGCTGATCTATCTCACCGGTTTCGCCGTCCTGATCGCGCTCGTGATCCTGATCAGCATCCAGGACATTCAGCGCCTCATCAACGGCGGCTGACTCGGGCCGCCCGGGGGCCGCTCAGTGGCGGAAATGGGGGTGAGCGGCTATACTCCAGCACGGTTCGACCGGCCAATTGCGAACCAAGAATATTGAACTGAGTGCCTGAGACGTGGGTCGGTTCGCCTCCCACGTCTCTGTTTGTCCCCGTCGCGAGCAAGGAGCGGCCATGAATCGAGACTTCATCGGAGCACTGCTCCAGCTGAACGCCGAGAAGGGTGTGCCGCAGGAGATCCTGATCCGAACGCTGGAGCAGGCAATCGAATCGGCATATCGGCGCAACGCCGATGCGCCCGAGAACGTGGTCGTCAGCGTCAACCCCGAAACGGGCGAGATCAGCGTCGCGCGGGAGTACGAGGTCATGGCCACCACCGAGGAGGTCGAGGACCCCGAGGCCCAGATGTTCGTGGCCGATGCGCAAAAGATCGATCCGGCCACGGGCGTCGGCGCCAAGGTGCGCATTCCGGAGAACGTGACCCAGGCGCAGCTCGGCCGCATCGCGGCGCAGACGGCAGGCCAGGTCTATCGCCAGCGCCTGCGCGAGGCGCAGCGGGATGTCGTCTTCCAGCAGTACGCCGCCCGCGAGGGGGAGATCATGACCGGCAACGTGCAGCGCACCACCGATTCGGCCGTGGTGCTCGACATGGGCAAGGACGTGGAGGCGGTGCTGGCGGTGACGGAGCAACTGCCGAGCGAGACCTACCGCATCGGTCAGCACCTGAAGGTCTACGTCATGGAGGTCCGTCGCACCACGCGCGGGCCCGTGATCGTAGCCAGCCGCACGCATCGGGGCTTTCTGCGTCGTCTGATGGAGATGGAGATCCCCGAGATCTACAACGGCACCGTCGTGATTCGGGGCATCGCGCGCGAGGCCGGCAGCCGCTCGAAAGTCGCCGTCGAGAGCCGCCAGGCCGGCGTGGACGCCAAGGGCGCGGCGGTCGGCCAGCGTGGCGCGCGGATCCAGTCGATCGTGGCCGAGCTCAACGGCGAGAAGGTCGACATCGTCCTGTGGGATGAGGACCCCGCCCGCTTCGTGGCCGAGGCGCTCTCGCCGGCCGAGGTGATCAACGTGCGGATTGACGACGAGCACAAGATCGCGAATGTTGTTGTTCCGGAACGGCAGCTCAGCCTCGCCATCGGCAAGGAAGGCCAGAACGCGCGGCTGGCGGCCAAGCTGACGAGCTGGCGGATCGACATCCGCTCGGACGCCGGGGTCGCCACCGCGGCCGCTGGTGGAGGCGACCATGGCGGCCACGGCGAGCACGGCGAGCACGAGCCGGACGCGGAGGCGCCGGTCGATGCCGAAGCGACGACCTGATCACATCCCGACCCGCACGTGCGCGGTCTGCCGCACATCCCGCCCCAAGCGCGAGATGGTGCGCATGGTCCGCACCACGGATGGGTCGATCCACCGCGACGAGTCCGGCAGGCAGCCGGGTCGCGGGACGTATGTCTGCCATGAACCGGCCTGCCGCGACCCGCAAAGGGCCGCAGCGGCCGTCAAGAGGGCGCTAGGTGCAGAGCCCGCGCCTGGAGCGCTCGAAGCCGAGGTGAATGATGCCCCCACGTAGATACCGACCCCGACGTGGACCGCGGCCGCAGCGCAAGCGAACCGGAGGCGCCGCCGCAGCCGTCGCGGAAGCCCAGGCCGCAGCCGCGCGGCCGAGCGGGCCTGTCGACCTGCCCAACCCCGTCGTGATCAAGGACCTCGCCGAGATGCTGGGCGTCAGCCACGCCGAGATCATCAACGTCCTCATCCGCAACGGCATCTTCGCGACGGTCAACCAGTCGATCGACTTCGACACCGCCTCACTGGTGGCGGGCGAGCTCGGACTCGAGACGACCGAGCGCGGGAGTACGGAGCGCGCCGCCGCCGAGGCCGCGCCCGTGCAGGAGCTCGTCAAGCCCGGCAGCAGCGAGGACGGCGAAGGAAAGCCGGTGCTGTGGACCGAGGAGGATGCCTCGAAGCTTGAGACGCGCGGCGCGATCGTGACCGTCATGGGTCACGTCGACCATGGCAAGACGAGTCTGCTCGACGCGATCCGCGAGACGAAGGTCGCTTCCGGCGAGAGCGGCGGCATCACCCAGCACATCGGCGCCAGCGAGGTCGTCCACAACGGCAAGCGCATCGTCTTCCTCGACACGCCCGGCCACGAGGCGTTCACCGCCATGCGCGCCCGCGGCGCACAGGTCATCGACATCGCCATCATCGTGGTGGCTGCCGACGACGGCGTCATGCCGCAGACCAAGGAGGCGATCGACCACGTCCGCGCGGCGCGCGTGCCGATGATCGTGGCGATCAACAAGGTCGACAAGCCCGACGCCAATCCGGATCGCGTGAAGCAGGAGCTGGCCGACAACAACGTCCTCATCGAGGAGTACGGCGGCGACGTGATCAGCGTGGCGGTGAGCGCCAAGCAGCGCACCGGCATCGACGACCTGATGGAGATGGTGCTGCTCGTCGCCGACCTCCAGGACCTCAAGGCGAACCCGGATCGTGCCGCGATCGGCACCATCGTGGAGTCGAAGGTCGACAAGGGCCGCGGCAACGTGGCCACCGTCATCGTCCAGACCGGCACGCTCAAGATCGGCGATATCGTTTCCGTCGGCCGCACCCACGGCCGTGTCCGAGCCCTGAACAACGCCGCCGGCAAGCGCGTGATTGAAGCCGCGCCGGCTACCGCGGTCGAGATCATTGGCCTCCAGAACCTGCCCGAGGCGGGGGACACCCTGCGCGTGGTGGCCGACGAGAAGGCGGCGCGCGGCGCTGCCGAGGTGGCCGAGATTGCCGCGAGCGGTGGCGAAGGGCGGACGGCCAGCACGCTCGAGGAGGTCAGCGCGCAGATCAAGGACAGCGAAGTCGCCGAGCTGCGCGTGGTGCTCAAGACCGACGTGCAGGGCTCGCTGGGTGCCATCCGTCATTCCCTCGAGCGCCTGACGACGGAAGAGGTCCGGATCAACATCCTGCGCGAGGGTGCCGGCGACATCAACGAGAGCGATGTCAACCTCGCCTCGGCTTCGGACGCCGTGGTCGTGGGCTTCAACACCAAGCCCGATCCTGGCGCGCTGCGATCGATCGAGGCGACCGGCGTCGATGTGCGGCTGTACGACGTCATCTACAAGCTGACCGACGACATCGCCCTGGCGCTCTCCGGCCTGCTGACGCCGAAGCTGGTCGAGCAGGTCGAGGGCCACGCCGAGGTGCGGATGGTGATCAAGGCCGGCAAGGCTGGGAACATCGCCGGCTCATACGTCACCGATGGGCGGATCGTCCGGGGCGGTCATGCGCGGCTCCTTCGAGCCGGCGAGCTTCTCACCGATACGCGCATCACGTCGCTGAAGCGCTTCAAGGACGATGTCCGCGAGGTCGCCACCGGGTTCGAGTGCGGCATCGGCCTCGATGCCGATGACATCGCCGAGGGCGACGTCATCGAGTGCTACCAGATGGTGGCCGAGCGGGCATAGGGGACGTCACTTGAGCCAGCGCACCGACAGGCTCGACAGCCAGATCCGGCAGGAGCTGATGGAGCTCCTCCAGCGTGAGATGAAGGACCCGCGCGTCGGATTCGCCACCATCACGCGCGTCGAGACCGCACGCGACCTCGGCAGCGCCAAGGTCTGGGTCAGCATTCTCGGCACGGACGAGGAGCGCGAGCAGACCCTCAAGGCGCTGACTGATGCCGCCCCGTGGCTCCGTCGCCAGCTCGGCGCGCGCCTGACCATCCGCCACATCCCGCAGCTCGTCATCCGCCACGACGACTCGATCGAGGCGGGAGACCGCGTCCTGCGCCTGCTGCGGGAGATCGACGAGGAGCGTCCGGAATGAGTCGTGATGCGGTGCGCGACGCCATCCTTGGCGCGTCACGCGTCACGGTGATCTGCCATGAGAACCCCGACGCCGATACCCTCGGCTCGGCGCTTGCGTTGCGCATGGCCGCCGAGCGTCTGGGCAAGCAGGCGGAGGTCGTTGCCGCCGACCCCGTCCCGCCGTCGCTGGTCGGCCTGCCCCATGCGGACGAGGTCCACGTCAGTCCGAGGCTCGAGGCCGACCTTGCGGTGGTGGTCGATGGCCCGCTGTCTCGAACGGGTGCCGTGGTGCGAGACTGCGGGGCATGGCTCGAGCGGGCGCGAGTCGTGAACATCGATCACCACATCTCGAACGACGGCAGCGAGGCGCTCGTCGCCTGGGTCGACGCCGACGCGGCCGCCACCTGCGAGATGGTCGCCATGCTCATCCCCGAGCTGGGCATCAAGATCGACGTGCAGATCGCGACCGTCCTGACTGCCGGGATCGTGCAGGACACGCACACCTTCTCGCATCCGAACGCGACGCCGCGCACGCTGCGGGTCGCTGCCGACCTGGTCGAGGCCGGCGCGCCCCTCGCCAGCATTCATCGGTCCATCTACGCCGACAAGCCCTTCAGCATGCTGGCCCTGTGGGGACGGATCCTGGCCGGGGCAGCGGAGCTCCACGACGGGCGCATCGTGCACGCCAGCATGACGCTCGCGATGCTGGCCGAGACGGCCACTGAGCCAGTCGCCAGCGAGGGCTTCATCGACCTGCTCGCGTCCACCAAGGCGGCCGATATCACCCTGCTCTTCAAGGAGGCCGATGCGTCCCAGGCACGCGTCAGCGTCCGCACATCGGCGAATGCCGACGCCGTGGCCATCACCTCGGCCTTTGGTGGTGGGGGCCATGCTCGAGCGGCCGGCTGCACGGTCGACGCCCCGTTGGCTGACGCCATGGCGCGGGTGCTCGACGAGTGCGAGCGGGAGCTCGCCCGCGCCGATGCTCGGGGTCGTTAACCTCGACAAGCCGGTCGGGCCGACCAGCCACGACATGGTCGGCTTCCTGCGTCGCCTGACCGGCATCCGACGCATCGGTCACGCCGGTACCCTGGATCCTCTCGCGTCGGGCGTCCTGCCCATCCTTGTCGGTGCCGCGACGCGCTTCAGCGAGGAGTTGACCGGCGGCCGCAAGCGGTACACCGCGGTCATCCGGCTTGGCGAGAGCAGCGAGACCGATGACGCCGAGGGCCCGCTCACGGCGATGGACGGTCCGCTCCCCTCCGACGCGGCCGTGACCGATGCGCTGGCCTCGTTCGTCGGCACCTTCGATCAGAGGCCACCGCTCTTCAGCGCGCGCAAGCACGAGGGTCGGACCGCGCACCGTGAGGCACGAGCCGGCGCGCCGCTGTACGACCTGCCGGCGCGCACGGTTACGGTGGACGCGATCGACCTGTTGGGCATCGAGCGCGTCGATGGTCTGCTTGATGTGCGAATCGACCTGCGCTGCGGCCCCGGAACATACGTTCGCTCGATTGCGCGCGATCTCGGCGAGCGGTTGGGCAGTGGCGGATACCTTCACGCGTTGCGTCGAACCGAAGCGGCAGGGCTGAGCGTCGACGACGGGATCGCACCGGCGCAGCTCGAGCTGCTGGCGGAGAGCGGTCGCCTGGGGGAGGCCGTCCTCCCCGTCGGCGAACTGCTGCCCCTGCCGCGCATGGTGCTGGAGGCCGATGCGGTCTGGCGCTTCGTCCACGGCTCCGAGCAGTCGGTGGTCTCCGCTCCGGAAGGGCGCGTGGCAGTCTTCGGGCCTGGCGGCGACCTGGTCGGGGTTGGGCGGGTCGACGAAGGACTGTTGCGACCGGACAAGGTGCTTCCGCAGGATGTCGCCCAGTGACGCTCGCCATTCCCTCGATCGGTCCGGCGGTCATCACGATGGGGGTATTTGACGGAATGCACCTCGGCCACCGGCACCTCTTGGCGCGGACCATCAATGCGGCCCTCGAGCGTGACGCGGCCGCCGTCGCGCTGGTCTTCTCGCCTCACCCCGACGAGGTCATCCGGCCCGGCACCAGCGTCCCGCGGCTGCTTCCGCCTGACATCACCCTCGAGCGGCTGGAAGCCACCGGGCTGGATCGCGCGGTCGTCGTCCGCTTCGACGCCGGACTGCGCTCCATGGCGCCGGAGGAATTCCTCGATGCCCTGGCGCCCGCCATCGAGCTTCGCGGCATCACCATGACGCCGGACAGCGCGTTTGGCCGCGGGCGCGCCGGGACCGCGGAACGCGTGGGCCAGATCGGTGCCGAGCGCGGATTCGACGCCATCGTGGTCGATCCGCTGATCGTTGACGGTGCGCCAGTCTCTTCGTCGCGCATCCGCTCGACGCTGAGCGATGGCGATGTGGCCACTGCCCGTCACCTCCTCGCTGCGACGCCACTGCTGCGCGGGGTCGTGGTGCATGGTGACCGGCGGGGGAGGGCGCTCGGATTCCCGACCGCCAATCTCGCGTTTGCGTACACGCCGGCGCTACCCGCGCTCGGCATCTACCTGGGTCGCGTGGAGGTCGCGGAACGTGGCGTGGGTCCGGGTCATCCCGCGCTCGTAAGCGTTGGTGTGCGACCGACGTTCCACGACGACGGGCGCATCCTGGTCGAGGTCTATCTCCTCGACTGGGACGGCGACCTGTACGACGCGACACTGACGCTCGAGCTCGAGGAGCGATTGCGCGAGGAGCGACGATTCGAGTCGGCGGAGGCACTGGTGAAGCAGATGCGGGCCGACGAGGCCGGAGCACGCCGACTCCTGGCTGGCGGTGACGCCGATGGAGCGGGTCGGCACCTCCTCTGTTAGACTTCCGAAGCTTACGGAAAGGATGTGGAGGAATACGTGCCGCTCGCCAAGGATTCGAAGAGCGCAATCGTCGACGAATACGCCACGCACGAGGGCGACACCGGGTCACCCGAGGTGCAGATTGCACTTCTCACCGAGCGGATCAAGTCACTGACGGAGCATCTGCGGAGCTTCCCGAAGGACAATCACTCGCGCCGCGGGCTGCTGAAGCTCGTCGGGCAGCGAAGACGGCTGCTTGCGTACCTGGTTCGCAATGACGTGGACCGGTACCGCGCCGTTATCAGCAGCCTCGGGCTGCGCCGCTAGACATTGCTCGCGATCGACCCAGAGCCCACGAGGGACCTGGGTCTCGCACATCTGCAGACTCATCCACCTGGCCTCCGCCCCTGCCTGACGCCTGCGCTCGAAGAAAGAGAGCGCGCCACGCAGATCCAGCGCCGGATGCCACCCAAGAACACTGGAGGAATCAGTGGCTATCAAACACGAGGCCGAAATCGGCGGCAAGGTCTTCAGCATGGAGACCGGGAAGCTCGCTGAACAGGCCGATGGCGCCGTCATCATTCGATACGGTGACTCCGTCGTACTGGCGACCGCGGTCGCGGCCAAGGAGCCGCGCGAGGGCGCCGACTTCTTCCCGCTCACCGTCGATTACGAGGAGCGCATGTACGCTGCCGGCAAGATCCCGGGCGGCTTCATCAAGCGCGAGTCGCGCCCGTCCGAGGCGGCCATCCTGGCCATGCGCCTCACCGACCGGCCCATTCGCCCGCTCTTCCCGAAGGGCTACTTCAACGACGTGCAGGTCGTCCTGACGGTCCTCTCGACCGACCAGGAGAATGATCCGGACATCCTGGCGCTGAACGGCGCTTCGGCGGCGCTGAGCGTCAGCCACATCCCGTTCGCCGGGCCGGTTGGCGCCGTGCGCGTCGGCCGCATCGGCGGCGAGTTCGTGACCAATCCGACGAACAGCCAGCTTGCCGACAGCGAGCTCGACCTCGTTGTGGCGGGCACGCGCGAGGCGGTCATGATGGTCGAGGCCGGCGCCAAGATCCTGCCCGAGGAGGTCATGGCCGACGCCATCGCCTACGGCCACAGCGAACTCCAGGAGTCCATTGACCTCCAGCACAAGCTTGTCGCCTCGGCGGGCACGCCCAAGAAAGTCCCGTTCGTCGGCCCGAAGGCCGCATCGGTCGCACAGCTTGGCAAGCTGCTGTCGGAAGGCAAGACCGAGTTCGTCGTCTTCGATCTCGAGACGACCGCCATCAAGCCGGAGAATGGCTACATCGTCGACATCGCCGCCCTTCGCGTGCGTGACGGCCAGGTGGTCGACCGCTTCGAGTCGCTCGTCAACCCGGGGCGCGCCATCGTCGGGCACCAGGTGCACGGAATCAAGACCGATGACGTTGCCAACGCGCCGACCGCCGCAGAGGTGCTGACCAACTTCGTGCAGTGGGTCGGCGACGCTCCGGTCGTGGCGCACAACATCAGCTTCGATCTCCCGTTCGTGCTTCGCCATCTGCCGAACGACACCAAGTGGGAGCCGAAGGCTGTCTTCGACACCCTCGAGCTCGGCTACCAGCTCTACCCCGATGCGGGCGCCTACAAGCTCGCCGACCTGATTCGCTTCGTCTTCGGCCGCGACCATGCAACTGCGCACCGTGCCATGCCGGACGCCGAGGCTGCTGCCGAGCTGTTCATCCACTTCACGCAGGGTCTCGCCGAGCGCCTTGACGCGCTGCGCGAGGACATCGCCGGCGAGGTGCGCCGCGCCCGCGAGAACTACAACCGCGCGGATCAGAGCGACCAGATGGAGGACATCCGCCGGCGCCATGGCATCGGCTCGGCGCTCATGGATGTCGTCACCAAGTCAACGGTTCGCGAGCTCGTGCTCAGCGAGAACATCCGCATTGACGGGCGCGACACCACGACGGTCCGCCCGATCAGCGTCGAGGTCGGCGTCCTGCCGCGCACGCACGGCTCAGGCCTCTTCACCCGTGGCCAGACGCAGGCCCTCTCGATCGCAACGCTCGGCCCGTCGAGCAACGTGCAGCGCATGGACACGATCTCGCCCGAGACCGAGAAGCGCTACATGCACCACTACAACATGCCGCCGTACTCGGTGGGCGAGGCGAAGTTCATGCGCGGGCCCGGCCGGCGTGAGATTGGCCATGGCGCCCTCGCCGAGCGGGCCCTGCTGCCGGTGCTGCCGAGCGCGGACGAGTTCCCGTACGTCATCCGCGTCGTGAGCGAGTGCGTCAGCTCGAACGGTTCGACCTCCATGGCTTCCACCTGCGGCTCCACATTGGCGCTCATGGATGCCGGCGTCCCGATCAAGGCGCCGGTGGCCGGTGCCGCGATGGGCCTCATCAACGACAAGGAGACCGGTCGCTACGCCGTCCTCACCGACATCACCGGCAAGGAGGATGCCTACGGCGACATGGACTTCAAGGTGACCGGCACGGCCGAGGGCGTGACCGCCCTCCAGATGGACATCAAGGTGGCGGGCATCACCATTGAGATCATGCGGGACGCCCTCCGGCAGGCCCTCAACGCCAGGATGCACATCCTCGGCAAGATGACCGAGGTCATCAGCGCCAGCCGCGAGGAGCTGAGCCAGTACGCGCCGCGCATCACGACGCTGAAGATCCCGGTCGACAAGATCCGCGACGTCATCGGCGCCGGCGGCAAGGTGATCCGCCAGATCACCGCCGAGACCGGGACGCAGATCAACGTCGAGGACGACGGCACCATCCAGATCGCCGCCACGAGCGGCGAGGCAGCCCAGAAGGCGATCGCCTGGATCGAGGGCCTGACCAAGGAGGTCGAAGTCGGCAAGGAGTACATGGGCAAGGTCACCCGGATCATGAACTTCGGGGCCTTCGTCGAGATCCTGCCCGGCAAGGAGGGGCTGGTCCACATCAGCCAGCTCGCCGATTACCGTGTGCCGCGCGTCGAGGACGTGGTCAGCATCGGCGACGAGCTGATGGTGGTCGTGACCGAGATCGACCGCATGGGCCGCGTCAACCTGAGCCGCCGCGCCGCGATGGAGCGCCATATGGCCAAGGCGGGCGACCGAAGCTGAGCGGCGCCGGCCGCGCGCGATGGGTGCCGCGAGCGAGCCATCCGGGGGCGCGATGGCGCTGCAGCAGGTCGCCGACGAGGTCCGCGGCTGCACGCGCTGCGCGCTCTCCGCGGGGCGCACCAAAGCGGTGCCCGGCGAGGGCAACGTCCGCAGCGATGTCCTCCTCGTCGGGGAGGGTCCGGGCGCCCGCGAGGACGCCACCGGGCGGCCCTTCGTCGGCCCTGCCGGCCAGCTCCTTGACGAGCTGCTGAGCGCCATCGGCTGGCAGCGAGCGGACGTCTTCATCACCAACGTGGTGAAGTGCCGTCCGCCGGGCAACCGTGATCCGGAGCCGGTCGAGGTAGCCGCCTGCGCCGGCTATCTCGACCGCCAGGAACGCGCCCTGGACCCGGCCGTGGTGGTCACGCTCGGCCGGCACTCGCTCCAGCGCTACCTGCCCGGCGCGCGAATCGGGGCGGTCCACGGCCACCTGCGTCGCTCATCCTCCGGCCAGCACGTCTTCCCGATGTACCATCCTGCTGCGGCGTTGCACCAGGCCTCGCTGCGCGAGACCCTGTTCAGCGATATGCGTGGCCTGCCGGCGGCGCTGCTGGCCGCGCGCGAGGCGATCGGCGGCGAGCGCACGACAGCCGTTCAGGCGGAGTCGACCACGGCCGATGACGTCGAACAGATGACCCTCTTTTAGGAGCACTCATGTCCGAATCCCTGCGCATCATCCCGCTCGGCGGGGTGGGCGAGGTCGGCAAGAACATCACCGTCATCGAGGTCGACGGTGAGATCCTGGTCGTCGACTGCGGCCTGGCCTTTCCGGAGCCTGACATGCTGGGGATCGACCTTGTCATCCCCGACGTCACGTACCTCGCCGAACGGCGGGACCGAGTCCGCGGCATCATCCTGACCCACGGCCACGAGGATCACACCGGCGCCCTTCCCTACGTCCTCCCGCAGATCCCCGGTACGCCCATCTACGCCACGCGGCTGACCGAGGGCCTCGTCCAGGGCAAGCTCAAGGAGCACAAGCTCCTCGATTCCACTCCGCTCCACGTCATCGAGCCGGGAAACGAATTCGCGGTCGGCATTTTCCGTCTCACGCCGTTCCGCGTCAACCACTCCATCCCCGATGGGGTCGGCTACGCCATCGAAACGCCGCTCGGCACCATTGTCCACACCGGCGACTTCAAGTTCGACCACACCCCACCCGACGGCAGGCGCGCCGACCTCGGTCTCATCGCCGAGATCGGCAACCGGGGCGTCGCGTTCCTGCTGTCGGACTCTACCCGCGCCGAGCGCGAGGGCTACACGCTCTCCGAGATGACGGTCGGAGACAGCCTGAACCGGTTGGTGGGGGAGGCACCGGGTCGCGTCATCGTGGCCACGTTCGCCAGCAATATCGGTCGCGTCCAGCAGGTGATCGACGCCGCCTGGGCCCATGGTCGCAAGATGGTTGCCCTCGGGCGCAGCATGGAGCAGAACACGGCCATCGCCCTCGAGCGCGGCTACCTCGACGATCGTGACGGTACGCTCGTCCGCAAGGAGCAGCTCCAGCGCCTGTCCAAGGAGCAGCTGGTGGTGATGACCACCGGCTCCCAGGGTGAGCCGATGTCCGGGCTGACGCGGATGAGCAACCGCGACCACCGCAATATCACCATCGAGCCCGGCGACACGGTGATCGTGTCCGCCAGCCCCATCCCGGGCAACGAGGAGGCAGTAGCCAAGACCATCGACAACCTCTTCAAGGAGGGGGCGATGGTCCACTACGAGCCCCTCGTGCACTGCCACGTCTCCGGGCACGGGTCGCGCGAGGAGCTGAAGCTCATGTTGGGCCTCGTCAAGCCGCGCCACTTCATCCCGGTGCACGGCGAGTACCGCATGCTCGTGCAGCACGGGCTCCTGGCTGAAGGCGCCGGCGTGGATGTTGACAAGATCTTCGTGCTCGAGAACGGCCAGGTTGTCGAGTTCGATGGCGAACGGGCAAGAATGGCCGGCACGGTGTCGGCCGGGGCGGTCCTGGTCGACGGCATCGCGGCCATCGACGGTATCGACGGGGTCGTGCTGCGCGATCGGCGCATGCTCGCATCCGATGGCGTGGTGATGGTGGCGTTGACGATTGATGGAAAGACCGGCCAGCCGGTCGGTCTGCCGGATCTCGTCAGCCGTGGCTTCCTGTCAGATCCCGAGGATCCGTTGATGGGCGAGGCGCGCGACCACCTCATGCAAGCACTACAGCAGCGCCGCGAGGACGAGCACACCGCTGAGGCGGGTTACGTGAAGACCAAGATTCGTGACACCCTCAGCCGTTTCTTCCAGCAGCGCACGAAGCGTCGGCCCATGATCCTGCCGATCGTGATGGAGGTCTGACTCGGGTGGCCACGCGACGGAGGACGTCGTCCCGTCGCCGGACCACGCGGCGCCGTCGCCAGACGACGCCGTTTGTTCTGCGTACTCGCTTCGTGCGCGAGGGACTGGCGCTCGTGCTTGTCTTCCTGGCCATCATCAGTGTGATCGCCCTCTTCTCCGGCGACGATCCGAGTGCCGGCGCCATCATCGGTCCCTGGCAGGACCTCCTCACCACGCTGCTCGGATGGGGGATCGCTTTCGCGGCGCCTCTCCTGGCGGGCTTCGCCGTGATGCTGTGGATGAAGACAATGCCCGCTGAGCGCTGGATGGCGGCCACAGGCGCCGCGGTGGTGGCGCTGGCCGTGCTGGGCATGTTTCACCTGGCCGTCGGGGGTGGCGCCGATGCGGTCGCCACCGGTGAGGGCGGAGGCGCACTGGGCTTCGCGGTGAGCGGCCTGCTCACCGGAGCCGTTGGCAGCGCCGGTGCCTGGGTGGTGCTCGTGCTGCTGGCCGTGGTCGGGTTGCTTCTGTACTTCAACATGACCGTCGGCGATCTCGTGGCCGCCTACCTCGCGGGCCGCGACGAGCGCCACGAGCAGGAGGCCGACGCCGCTCGCCGCGCCGCGAAGCGCGCGACAACGGAAGGGCGCGGCCGCGGCGAGGCGTCCGCCGAAGCGGATGGGCGACCGGGCATCATCGATCGCATGCGGGATCGCCTCGCCGGCGGCGGTGACGTCGACGATGAACCGCCGGTCATCCTGCGCCGCGAGCGGCCGGCGCCTTCCATGAACGGCGCACCGCGGGCAGCGGCACCGACCGCGATCGCGGACATCGCGGGCGACGAGCTCGAGCCTGGCGAGGAAGCGCTCCTGGCCGAGGCGGGGGAGAGCGCGAAGGCCGATGCGGCACTCGAGACCGTGAACCGCTCCTGGGAGTTGCCGTCGCTCGATCTTCTGGCCGACGCGCCGGAGTCATCCGCGGCGCAGATGGATCTCAGCGCCAAGGGGCAGCGCATCCGCGAAACGCTGGCCCACTTCGGCATCGGCGTAAAGGTGGCGCGCATCCAGGAGGGCCCGGTGGTCACCCAGTACGCGCTGGACGTGGCTGACGGGATCAAGCTCAGCCGTATCGAGGGCCTGTCGGACAACCTGGCTCTGGCCTTGGCGGCGCGCAGCATCCGGATCGAGGCGCCCATCCCCGGCGAGCCGTTCGTCGGCGTTGAGATCCCGAACTCCGCCTTCGACCTCGTGACGCTCAAGGAGGTGCTCGCCAGTCGCAACTTCGCCGATGCCTCGGGCAAGTCGAAGCTCGCCTTCGCACTCGGCCAGGACGTGGCCGGCCAGCCATTCAGCGCCGACCTGGCCAAGATGCCGCACCTGCTCATTGCCGGCGCGACAGGTTCCGGCAAGAGCGTGTGCGTCAATGCGCTCATCGACAGCTTCCTGATGAACGCCACGCCGGCCGAGGTGAAGCTCATCCTGATCGACCCCAAGCGAGTCGAGCTGGCGCAATACAAGGGCATCCCGCACCTGCTGACCGAGGTGATCGTGGAGCCCGACAAGGCGGTCAACGCACTGAAATGGACGGTCGGCACGATGGAGGGCCGATACGCCGAGTTCGCCGCTCGGGGCGTCCGCAACATCGGCGGCTATAACGAGGCGCTGCGGGCGGGCGAGCCGCGCATGCCGTACATCGTGATCGTCATCGACGAGCTGGCCGACCTGATGATGGTCTCAGCCTACGAGGTGGAGGCCACCGTCACCCGAATCGCGCAACTCGCGCGAGCAACCGGCATCCACCTGGTCGTGGCCACGCAGCGGCCGAGCGTGCAGGTCATCACCGGCCTCATCAAGGCCAATATTCCGTCGCGCATCGCGTTCGCCATGACGTCGGGGATCGACTCTCGCACCATCCTCGACGCGAACGGCGCCGAGGACCTGCTTGGACGCGGCGACATGCTCTACCAGCCGATCGACGCGCCGCGCGCCGTGCGCCTCCAGGGCGTACTTGTCACGGACCCGGAGATCGAGGCTGTCGCGCACCATTGGCGTGCCCAGGGCGGGCCCCAGTACCGGCCCGAGATCACCGCGCCGAAGCGCGACGGCAAGCCGGGCGGCCGCCCGGGCGAGGGCGACGAGGAAGACGACGCTGATGCGCTCCTGAGCCAGGCGGTCGACATCGTGCGCCGCTCCGACAAGGCCTCGGCGTCGCTGCTGCAGCGGCGGCTGCGCATTGGGTACGCGCGCGCGGCGCGCATCCTCGACCAGATGGAGGACCGCGGGATCGTCGGGCCTGCGGACGGCAGCCGCTTCCGCGAGGTGCTCGTCACCAGCGACGGCTGGGGTGGCGATGTGGCGCCGGACGAGGAAGACCCCGCGTGACCGAGCAGGTGCACAAGCTCGGGGAGGTGCTCCGCGCCGCCCGCGAGGCAAAGAGCGTGGACCTGGCGCGCGTAGAGCGCGATACGAAAATCCGGGAGCGATATCTGAGCGCCCTCGAGCGCGGCGAGTACCGCGAGCTCCCGGGATCGGTCTACACCAAGGGCTTCCTGCGCAACTACGGCTCGTACCTCGGGCTCGACCCCGAGTACCTGATCGACCTGTACCGGCTCGAAACGTCGGTGACCACGGAGCGGCCTCGCATGCCGGCACCTCCGCGGCCCCTCGGCACGCGCGGCTCGCGTACCTTCGTCATCACGCCTGGACTGGTATTCGCCGCGCTCTTGACGGTCGGCGTCGGTGCCTTCATCGCCTACATCGGCTATGAGCTCGCCAACTTTGCCCGCCAGCCGGAGCTGCGCATCATCGATCCGGCGACCAACGTCAGCGGATACACCGGGTCCAGCATCACGCTGAGTGGCGTCACCTCCCCGAATGCCAGCGTGACCGTGAGCAACCTGACCCAGAATCCGACCGTGACGGCCGACGCGGCGGGCAACTTTGATGTCACCGTTGACCTCCTCCCAGGGTCGAACGTGATCGAGCTGACGGCCCGCGATCCGGTCACGAATCGCGATTCGGAGACCGAGCGGCGCACCGTGGTGGTCGTCAACGAGCTTGCTGCCAGCCCGTCTCCGGCTGAGGGGGTCGTGACCCTTGAGCAGCCGGCCGCCGATGCCACCCTGACCGCCCCGCTACCGATCGTGGGCACGGCCGCCCCATCGACCGCGCTTCAGACAACCGCGACGCTGGTGACGGCCGCGCTGCCGAGCTTCGCCGTCGCCGACGCCGCCGGGGGAGCGGTCCCGATTCAGCCGGAGCCACCCGCCGCGCCCGCGGCGCTGGCCCTCTCCACAGATGTCGCCGGCGCCTTCAGCGGCAGCCTCAGCCTGCCAGCCGGCACGTGGGAAGTGACCGTGACGCCGACCGGCGGCGAGCCAATCACGCGGCGCGTGACGATCCAGCCCGGAGCCGGGCTGACGGGCACGCTCGAGATCGTGGGCGGCGAGTCGTACGTGGAGGTGGAGCAGGACGGAACGCCGGTCGCGGAAGTGTCCGGCAGCATTGCCGTTGATGGCGACACCATTGCGCTCTCCGCCATCGGCGAAGTGCGCATTCGGGCAGGCAACGCCGGCGCGGTGCGCCTGACGCTCAACGGGATCACCATCGGCGCCATGGGGCCCGACGACGCGGTGGTCGAATGGCGCATCACGCGTTCAGGAGGATAGAGACGTATGGCATCGGACTCATCGTTCGACGTGGTCAGCGACTTCGACCAGCAGGAGCTGGTAAACGCGCTCGATCAGGCGCGGCGCGAGATCGCGACGCGTTACGACTTCAAGGGCAGCAAGGTCGCCTACGAGCTGGGCAAGGACGCGATCACCCTGACCGCCGATGACGAGTATCGGGCCGGCGCCGCCAAGGACCTGCTCGAGACGAAGGCGGTCCGCCGCGGGCTCTCTCTGAAGATCTTCGACTGGGGCAAGATCGAGCCTGCCGGCGGGGGCACGGTTCGCCAGCAGATCAAGCTGACGCGCGGCCTGACCAGCGAGCAGGCCAAAGAGCTGTCGAAGCGGATCCGCGAGGCCTTCCCCAAGACCAGGCCGAGCATCCAGGGCGACGCGGTGCGTGTTTCGGCCAAGTCGAAAGACGACCTCCAGGCGATCATCGCCGACCTCAAGGCGCTCGACTATCCGGTCGCCCTCCAGTTCACCAACTACCGATGAGCGGACCGCCCCAGGCCGATGAGGCCCATCTCCCATCAGATGAGGCTTGCCGCAGCGCGGTACAGACCGATGCGGTCTATCTCTCCTCAGATGAGAACTAGACGGCGAAATGCCCGCGAAACGGCCATTTCTCCCACCTCACGAGAAATACCGCCTGACGGGACCGCCTTGCGCGGTCGTGCGCGTCGGAAGACTCATCTCGCGAGAGATAGTCACGATGGTCGCGACGTGAGCCAGGACCCGCCGCCGACTGAGGAGGAGCTCGACGCGGCTGCCCGAAGGCTCGGACGGGTCCTCGTGAAGCGGGGCTGGCAGATGGCGAGCGCCGAATCGTGCACCGGTGGGTTGGTCGGCCACGTGATCACGCAGGTGCCGAAGTCGAGCGACCACTACCTTGGTGGCGTCGTGAGCTACTCGAACGCGGCCAAGGAGGAGCTCCTCGACGTTCGCAGTGAGCTGTTGGAGCGAGTCGGCGCGGTGTCGGCCGAGGTGGCCGAAGCAATGACCGATGGCGCCCTCAGCTGCTTCCCGGTCGCGCGTCTGGCGGTCTCGGTCACCGGGGTCGCCGGCCCGGACGGTGGTTCGCCGGACAAACCAGTCGGGCTTACCTACGTGGCTGCCGCAATCCGCGGCGGCCCGGCGGTCGTCGAGCGCCACACCTGGTCATACGACCGCGCCGGCAACAAGCGCGCCTCGGCTCTGGCGGTTCTGGAGCTGGCGACGCGCGTGGCCGGCGGGGAGTAGGGGAGTAGGGAGTGGTCGAGCACGGTGAGCGCATCCACGTCATCGGTATCGCGGGATCGGGAGCAGCGGGCACGGCGCTCCTACTCCAGCAGGCTGGCGCGGTGGTGGACGGCTGCGATATTGACGCGCCATCGCCGTACACGCCGCAGCTCGACGCGGCCGGCATCCGCTACATCATCGGCCATGACACCGCGCACATCGATGGCGTCGACCGGGTGGCCATCACGCCCGCCCTTCGCGCGCTGCCGCACCACGAGGAGCTCGAGGCCGCCGAGGCTCGCGGCATCCCGACGCTCACCTGGCAGGCGCTGCTCGGCGAGCTTCAGGGGGCTCCGGGGCGCATCGGCCTGGGCGTGACGGGCACGCACGGCAAGTCGACCACGACCGCCCTGCTCGGGCACCTGCTCGTGGCCGCCGGGCTGGATCCGACCGTGGAGGTCGGAGCCTTCATCGGTGCCTGGGGCGCATCGGTCAGGCCGGGGCAGGGCGCTCCGTTCGTGGTGGAGGCCGATGAGTTCGGCGACAACTTCCTGAATTACCACCCGGCCGGGGCCATCATCACCAACGTGGAGATGGACCATCCCGACTACTTCGCCGATACGGCCGCGGTCATGGACTCGTTTGAGCGTTTCGTGCGCGGCATGGGCACCCATCCCGCCCTCAGCGGGCGGTTCATGGTGATCGCCGCCAATGATGCGGGGGCCAACGAGCTGGTCGCACGGCTGCGCGGTTGGGAAGGCCGCATCCTGCGCTATGGGCCGGGCGGGGAGGTCGAGGCCACGCAGGTGGCGTTCGGACGCGAAGGCACCGGCTTCACACTCTTCGATCATCGCTTCGAGATGTCGCTGGCGGGCGAGCACAACGTCCTCAACGCGACGGCGGCGCTGATCATGGCCCGCACGCTCGGTGCCGACATGGACGCCTTGGCCGAGGGGCTCGGAACCTTCGCCGGAGCCGGGCGCCGCATGGAGCTGATCGCCGATACTGCGGCGGTGACGATCTACGACGATTACGGCCATCATCCCACCGAGGTCCGCGCCGCTCTGGCCGCCGCGCGCCAGAATGTCGGTCCTGACCGTCGACTTTGGGCCGTTTTCGAGCCGCACATGTACTCGCGCACGGCGCTGCTGATGGACGAGTTCTCGACTGCCTTCACCGATGCCGACGAGGTCGTCATCGCCGACATATTCGCCAGCCGTGATACGCCGGAGGCCATGGCCTCCACCGGCGCCGAGACGTTAGCCGATGCGATCGAGCGCGCCTCTGGCATCCCGACCATCGCGACCGGCGACGTTGACGCCACCATGGAGTACGTGGCCGATCACCTGGGGGCCGGCGACGCGGTGCTGGTCATGGGCGCCGGCAAGTCGTATCGCATTGCGCGGGGGCTGGCGGAGCGGCTGGCGACGGAGCCGCGGTCGTGATCGGTGCCCGTTCGGCCTTCCTGGGCGCTCTGCTCGCCCTGGCCGTCGCGATCGCCTACCAGGGCGTCGTGCGCCTTGTGGAGGCATCCGGCGCCCGCGATCAGCCCGCCCTCATCCTGATCCTGCTGCTCGCCGCCTTCCTGGGCGTCCTAACCGCCGTGATGACACGCATGCTGCGCCTGCCCGGCGCCACTGCTCCCACCGTGCTGGTCCTGGGCTGGACCTTGGTCCCGGTCATCCTGGCGGCGATCCCCAGCGCGGCCACGCAGCTTTTCGGCGGAGACGGAGCCCTGTCGGCGGGCCAGGCCCTGGCCCTCGCGACCGCGACCGTGGCCGCCGCGGTGACGCTCGGGGTCCCAGCAGAACGCAGGTAGTTGCATCCGCAACCATTCGTGGTATGCTGGCGACATGCCCGCCATCACCGTCGACGACATCACCGTTCTGCCCCGGATCGCGGCTCTCGATCCCGCCACAGCGCGCGAGCGCCCGGTGGCCAGCATCACCAATGCGCCGAGCGGCTTCGAGGGTGAGGGATTCCCGGTGCGCCGGGCCTTCCATGGGGTGGACCTGGGGATGCTCGATCCGTTCATCCACCTCGACCAGATGGGGGAGGTGGAGTACGCGCCGGGCGAGCCGAAGGGCACGCCCTGGCATCCGCACCGTGGCTTCGAGACGGTCACCTACATCATGGACGGCACCTTCGAGCACAGCGACTCGAACGGGGGTGGGGGAGTCATCACCAACGGTGACACGCAGTGGATGACCGCGGGCGCCGGCATCCTGCATATCGAGAAGCCGCCGGAATCGCTCCTCGTCAGCGGCGGCCTGTTCCACGGCATCCAGCTGTGGGTGAACCTGCCGAAGGCGCAGAAGTGGTCGCCGCCGCGCTACCAGGACATCCGCGCCGGCGAGGTCGGCCTGCTGGCATCCGCCGATGGGGGAGCCCTCGTGCGGGTCATCGCCGGCGAGCTGGCCGGCCATACCGGTCCGGGCTCCACGTACACGCCGATGACCCTGGTGCACGCCACGCTCAGCCCTGGGGCAGAGCTGGCGATGCCGTGGCGGGCCGACTGCAACGCCCTCGTATACGTCCTTGCCGGGCACGGCACCGTCGGGGCTGAGCGCCTGCCGGTGCAGACCGGACAGCTTGCCGTGCTGGGTCCCGGAAACGTGCTGCGAGCGGCTGCGAGGCCCCACCAGGAGAGCCGCAGCCCGAACCTGAACATCCTGGTCCTCGGCGGCCGGCCGATCCGCGAGCCTGTCGCCTGGGCTGGCCCCTTTGTCATGAACACCCGGGACGAGGTGATCCAGGCGTTCGAGGACTACCAGGCCGGCCGACTGGGATCGATTCCTGCCGTCCACGGCGCACCGAGCACCCTGACCGTATCCTTGCCGACTGACGCCACCTGAAGCCGACGTCTAGCTCGCCTCGGTCGTCGGCTCGAGCGCATGGGCGCGCCGTCCGCGATAGCCCCAGTCCGCTGGCTGACCTCCCATGTGTAACATAACATGCATTTGCGGAAGTGCCCGTGCTGGCGCGACTGAGTAGACGGCGGACATCGGCTCGCCTGAGCCTGCCGCCAAGGTCACATGCCCGTTGCACCGATGGTCCTATGCGATCCACGGGCGCGCGAGCGTAGCCTGCAGGCATGCGACAGTCCTTGTGGTCCTTGGCGATTGGCGGACTAGGCCTCGGGAGCCTCGGCATGGTTGGTGGCACGGCAATCGGCGGCGAGCTCGGACCGCTGGCCATCGGCTACGGCCTGCTGGTCGCGCTGAGCGGCCTGTACCTGGTTGCGGGCCTTGCTATTCGCGAGCGCGTCTGGACACGCCTGGCCCGACCGATGCCGACCACCACGCAGCCCGATCGACTGGCGGGACGGCGCGTCTTCTAGCTCGCGGCGTTCCCTCGGCGCTGGCGTAGCGCCTCGAAGCCGATGATGGCTGCCGCCGCGGCCGCCCCCAGGTCCGGCGCCTTATCCCGCCCGTAGCCGATGCGCACCTGGAGATCCGCCTGCTCCACGAATGAGCGCGTGACTCCACGCCGCTCGCCGCCGATGAGCAGGAACAGCCCGCCCGTCAGATCGGCCTCGTGCAGCTCTGATGCATGCGCGCCTGAGACGGCGCACGCAACCCGCATCCCGGCCATGCGGCACGATGCGGCGGCGCTCTCGGCGCTCTCCGTCACGGCGGTCGGCAACAGCTCGCTGGCACCGGCCGAGGCCCTCGTCACCGTCGCCAGCGCCGTCTCCCAGCTGCGCCGCACGGCGAGGCCGCCCACGCCAGCGGCGTACAGCGCCCGGACGGCCTGGCCGAAGTTGAAGGGATCCTCGATGCCGTCGAGCATGACCAGCAGGGACCCCTCCCCCACCTCTGCCAGCAGATCGGGCACCGAGCGCTCACGCCGCGCGCCGACCAGCGCGATGACGCCACCATGCGTCCGGCCGCTGGCGAGCTCATCGATGATGTCGGCCTCGACCCGATCGATGGTCACGCCGCGCGCGCGCGCCAGGGCACGGAGCCGACCCAGGCGGCGATCGCCGGGGCGCACGGCCCACACCCTCTGCACAGGTCGAGCGCCGGCCTCCAGGACCGCCTCGACCGAAACGTGGCCTTCAACCAGCATGGGCCATTGGTTCACCGGAATCGAGCCGCGGTCCGGGCCATATGGGATGAGGTCGCCTTCGGCCAGGTACGGCGTTTCAGCGGCGACGGATGGCAGGCCGATCTCGGCGCGCCGTACCTCGAGCTTGGCGGCATCGGCTACGGGCAGCGGAAACTCCGGCTCGCCGTCTGAAGCCAGGATGACGATGGTGCCGTACGTCTGCTGCTCGCCGCCGACCGCAGCCACGCGATCGGTCAGCGTGGCGAGGTGGCGCGGGTCGGCGTCCCCGGAATCGACGGCCGCGCGAAGGAGCGGCAGCCATGCCCGGCGCTCCTCGTTGGAGCGGTCGGCATGCTGGGCCAGCATCCAGACGGCATCGGCCCCATCGGCTCCGACCCTGCGCAGCCCCGGCCAGCCGTCGGCGAGCAGATCAGTCAGGCGGTGAGCGTTTGCCTCGTTCACGCCGAGCAGCGTGGCACCCTCGGGCGGCGCATCCTCCCACTCCGCCAAGGCGGCGATGAGCGGGGTGACCGGGCCGCCCAAACGTCGATCGAGCTCAGCTTCGAGCGCAGGCTCGTCGGCGACGCGGGAGAACAAGGCATCCGCGGCGGCCAGCTCGCGGGCGGCCATGTCGAGCAGCTCGTCGCGCAGGCCGCGATCCTGTACCACTCAGGCTTGGCGTGACGAGGCGGAACGCCGCCTGCCGTTGCGGCCAGCTGCGGTCAGCTCTGAGGCGATGGCCGGCGGCAGGTGTCCGCTGACACGGACCCCAGTCTCCTCGTAGTTCTGCTCGACGTCACCGGAGCTGCGAGCGCGAGCCACGAGCTCGCCGAGCTCATAGGGCACGACCGCGTCAACGGCCACCATCGTGCCGCGCAACGCCTCCGCGATGCGCTCCCGCAGCAAGTCGAGACCCTCCCCCGTCATGGCGCTGACGAATGCGGTCGTCTCGCTGGCCGGCGGGGCGCCCCCATCGGCCGGCAGGAGGTCGATCTTGTTGAAAACGGTGATGCGCGGCTTGTCGCCCGCGCCAAGCTCGTCGAGGACGCTCTGTACGGCGGCCTGCTGACCGACGAAGTCGAGGTCAGCGGCGTCGACCACCTCCAGCAGCAGATCGGCCCGCTTGACCTCCTCCAGCGTGGCACGGAATGCGTCGACCAGGTCGTGGGGCAGCTTGTTGATGAATCCGACCGTATCGGTGACCACCACTTCGCGCCCGCTGGGCAGGGTGACCTGGCGGCTGGTCGGATCGAGCGTGGCGAACAGCATGTCGGCGACGTACAGGTCGGCATCGGCGAGGGCGTTGAGCAGCGTGCTCTTGCCGGCATTCGTGTAGCCAACCAGCGCGACGCTGGCAACGTGGTTCCGGTCTCGCTTGCGGGCTGCCGTGGCCCGATGGCGCTCCACGTCGGCAAGCTCGGCCCTCACCTTCTTGATCTTGTCGCGGATGAGGCGCCGGTCCGTCTCGAGCTGGCTCTCGCCGGGTCCGCGCGTGCCAATCCCGCCGCCGGTGCGCGACAGGTGGGTCCACATCCGCGTCAGGCGCGGGAGGTGATACTCGAGTGCGGCCAGCTCGACCTGGAGGCGGCCTTCCTTGGTCTTCGCGTGGCGCCCAAAGATGTCGATGATCAGTGCCGAACGGTCGAGCACCTTGCAATCGAGCAGCTTCTCGAGGCTGCGCTGCTGATTCGGCGCCAGCTCATCGTCGACGATGAGCAGGTTGAAGTCGCTGGCCACCTTCTCATCCAGCAGCTCGGCTGCGCGACCTTTACCGAAGTACCAGACCGGGTCGGGGCTCGGTCGACGCTGAGAAGCGCGGCCCACCACGGTGGCGCCGGCGGTCTCGGCCAGCGCGGCAAGCTCCGCCAGGGAGCGGCCCACCGGCCATCGGCTGTCGGACGGATCGTCGAGTCCGATGAGGAAGGCGCGCTCGACCGCGGTGGTGAGGTCGATGGTGCGTGCGCGTTCGGACATATGTCGAGCTCATGGTATCCGATAGGTACGAAGGTCCCAATTGCCACAATGCCGCCGCTCTGCGATACCAGACCTCACCGGATCAAACAGGGGCACTCGGAGACGGCCTGCGTGGCTTCCACAAATCCCAGCGCGACGCGCCCTACCGCCAGTGCAGGCGGTCTGACACGACGCCTTCTTGCCGGGGCCGTGCTCGCCGTGCTCGTCTTCGCGTCCGTCCACCGGCTCAGTCTGGCGCTGCTCGCGAATGACGAGGCGACCGCGATCGTCGTCGCATCGGTGAGTGCCATCGCCTTCGCCGCGCTCGCTCTGCGGCGCACCATCACACCGCTGCTGGCGACCCAGGCGGATCTCCAGGTCCGCTACGAGGCGGCGCTGGCCGACGCCCTGCTCGATCCCCTGACCGGCCTCGGCAATCATCGGGCGTTCCACGAGGAGCTGGACCGCCAGGTTGCGGCTTCGCTGCGCTACGAGGCACCACTTGCGCTCCTGCTCATCGACCTCGACGAGTTCAAGGCCATCAATGATGGCCGCGGTCATGCCGGCGGCGATCGAGTTCTGCGCGGGTTCGGCGAGCTGCTCGGCACTTCAATGCGACTGGTGGATCGGGCCTTCCGTGTCGGAGGAGACGAATTTGCCGTGCTCCTTCCGCATACGGATGTCGAGGGCGCCCGGGTCGCCGCTCGTAGGCTGCTGGCCCAGGCGCTGCAGCCGAGTGCCCGCAGCAGCAACCTTGAAGTGATCTCGTTTTCGGGTGGCATCTCGGCTCTGCCGGAGCTCGCGCTCGGACCGGCACAGTTGTATTCACAGGCCGATGCGGCCCTGTACGCGGCCAAGCGCGGTGGCCGGACCGACATCGCGACCTTCGATCCCACGATGGCCGCCGAACGTGAGGACTCCGACACGTCGTCCTCCGCCGTGGCGGAGGTGATCGCCCGCGGCCAGCTGCGCGCGGTGTATCAGCCGATCGTCTCCCTCGCCAGCGGACACATCATCGGTGTCGAAGGCCTGATTCGACCGATGCCGCCGGCACCGTTCGCCAACCCCGCCGAGCTTTTCGCGGCAGCGGAGGCGAATGGACGGCTCGTTCAACTGGACCTGGCGTGCATCGAGACGATTGTGGCAGGGGCGCGCGACCTGCCGTCGGACCAATTTCTCAGCGTCAACCTCACGCCTTCGACCGCCGAGGCGCCCGAGTTCGGCAGCGGCGCCCTCCTTGCCGTCCTGGCGCGGCATGGGTTCCCGCCGGATCGGCTCGTGGTCGAGCTCACCGAGGGACAGCAGCTGCACGATCTGAATCGCGTTCGATCGCGGCTGGGGGCCTGCCGTCGAGCGGGGATTCGCTTTGCCGCGGACGATATCGGGGCCGGCAACGCCGGCCTGCGGCTCCTTGCCGAGATCCGCTTCGACGTCCTCAAGGTGGACCTGACGCTGGTGCAGCGCAGCGCGTCCGAGGGACAGTCCAGCGCCGTCCTCAGCTCGGTGGTCGAGCTTGCTGCACGCACCGGCGCGCTCGTGATCGCCGAGGGCATCGAGTACGAGCGACAGCTCGACCCCCTGCGAGCCTTGGGGATCACGGTCGGACAGGGCTTCTACCTTGGTCGGCCCGGTCCGTTGGTCCCCGCGGTCGCTGCACGCCAGATCCCGGAGGTACCCCTCGCCGGCGTCTCCGCCTGGCGGCAGTCGATGGGCCTGCCCTCGGTCAGGTGAGCGCGGCGCGTACGATCCCCTCGACCCGTACGACCAGCTCCGGGACATTCGCCGGCAACTCGCCGGCCGGGACCCACAGGATGCGCGTGTCACGCCGGAACCACGTGAGCTGGCGCTTCGCATATTGGCGCGTGCGCCTGGCCGTGACGTCGAGAGCCTGTTCAAGGCTCCACTCCCCCGCCAGGTGACGGGCCGCTTCGCCGTATCCGTGCCCGGTCATCGGGTGCAGGTCGGTTCCATATCCGGCCTCGAGCAGTTCTCTCACCTCCTCCAGAAGACCCCCGCCTTCGAACATCTGTCTCGCACGCTCATCGATACGTTTGTACAGCACCGCTCGTGGCCGGCTGATGCCGATGAGACCCAGCCGCCCGGCGTAGGGCTTCAGCGTCGGCACCGGTCCCCCACCATCGAGGCGCTCCAGCGCCCGAAGCACCCGCCTTGGGTTGCGGGCGTCGATCCGCTCCGCCCAGGCGGGGTCCAGGTTGCGCAGGCGAGCGGCCAATTGCTCGAGGCCCTCGGCCTCGAGCTCATCGGTCAGGCGCTGACGGAGCTCGGGCGTCTGTCGCTGGGCAGCGTAGTCGTGCCCGTCGACCAACGCCGACACGTACAGCCCGGTGCCGCCGACGACCATCGGCAGATTTCCCCGCCCGACGATCTCCGGGACGAGCTCGCGAGCGCGCGCGACCCATTGGGCGACGCTGAAGGCCTCGTCCGGCTGGACGAGGTCAAGCAGATGATGCGGCACGGCGCGCTGCGCCGCGGCGTCGGGCTTCGCCGTCCCGATGTCCATGCCGCGATACACCTGTCGCGAGTCCGCGACGAGAATCTCGACCGACAGGCGTCGCGCAAGGGCCAGCGCCAGGTCAGTCTTGCCCGAGCCTGTCGGCCCGACGATGGCCACCAGCGGCGATGGAGCGGACGACGAGCCGCGCCCCAACGCCCTACACCTCGATCAGGCGCTGGACACGCTCGATGGCGCTGGCGCGACCGGTGCCGGGCGACGCGGTGATCACCACCGCATTCAGCGAAACGGGACCATCGGCGACGGCAAAGCGGGTCGGAAGATGGCGGGTGAAGCGCGGCAAGACGGTTTCGAGCGAGAAGCCGATGATCGAGTCGCGCGGCCCGGTCATGCCGACGTCGCTGATGTAGGCGGTGCCCTTGGGCAGGATGCGGGCATCGGCGGTGGGAACGTGGGTGTGGGTGCCCACCACGCCGGACACCCGTCCATCGAGATACCAGCCCATGGCGTTCTTCTCGGAGGTGATCTCGCAGTGGAAGTCCAGGATCCGGATCGGCGGCAGAGGGTCCGCGGCGCCGTCCAGCAGGTCGTCAAGCTTGGTGAACGGTGAATCGAGCTGGTTCATGAAGACTCGACCCATGGCATTGATGACGGCGATCTCGTCGCCCTCATCGGTGTGGTGGACGAGCCAGCCACGCCCGGGAGCCTCGTCGGGGTAGTTGATCGGTCGCAGGACGGGCCGATCTGTGTCGAGGTAGTCGTAGATCTCGCGCTTGTCCCAGATGTGGTTGCCGCTCGTGATGACGTCGATCCCACCGCCCAGCAGCTCCTCCGCCAGGCTGGGCGTGAGACCGGCGCCCGCGGCGGTGTTTTCGCCATTGGCGATGACCACGTCAAGCTCGAACTCGCGCCGCAGCTCCGGGAGCGCCTGCATCACCGCCAGCCGACCTGGCTTGCCGATGATGTCGCCGATGACGCAGATGCGGACACCGCCGTCGGCGGAGCTCACCGGGCGTAATCGACGGCGCGCGTCTCGCGGATGACGGTGACCTTTATCTGCCCCGGGTACTGGAGCTGTTCCTCGATCTTCTTCACGACGTCGCGCGCCAGCCTGCTTGACGCGAGGTCATCGATATCGGCGGGACGAACGAGAATGCGGATCTCGCGGCCGGCCTGGATGGCGAAGCAGCGCTCGACGCCCGGGAAGCTGAGCGCGATCTGCTGAAGATCGTCCAGGCGCTTGACGTAATTGTCCAGGCTTTCGCCGCGAGCGCCGGGCCGCGAGGCGCTGATTGCATCGGCGATCTGCACGACCGTCGCCTCGACCGACTCCTGTTCCACCTCCTGGTGGTGCGCCGCGATGCAGTTGCAGACCACGGCATTGACGCCGAAGCGCTTGGCGATGTCGCCACCGATGAGCGCGTGCGGCCCTTCGACCTCGTGATCGACCGCTTTGCCGATGTCGTGCAGCAGGCCGCCCTTCTTGGACTCGCTCACGTTGGCGCCGATCTCGGCCGCCAACAGACCAGCCAGACGCCCCGTCTCAATGCAGTGGTCGAGCACGTTCTGGCCATAGCTGGTGCGGTACTTCAGGCGGCCGAGAAGCTTGATGAGCTCGGGATGCAGGCCCGGCACACCGGCGTCATAGGCCGCCTGTTCCCCGGCCTGGCGCATGACCACCTCGATTTCGGAACGGCACTTGGCCACGGTCTCCTCGATGCGGCCTGGATGGATGCGTCCGTCGCTGATGAGCTTGAGCAGCGCCATGCGCGCGACCTCGCGGCGGACCGGGTCGAATCCGGAGAGCACGACCGCCTCCGGCGTGTCGTCGATGATGAGATCGACACCAGTCGCCTGCTCCAGCGCGCGGATGTTGCGGCCCTCGCGCCCGATGATGCGTCCCTTCATCTCTTCGTTCGGCAGCGGAACGACGGTGATCGTGGTCTCGGAGGTGTGGTCGGCAGCGATGCGCTGCATGACCGTGGTCAAGACGCGGCGAGCCTTGACTTCGCCCTCCTCATGGGCGTGGCGCTCGATCTCGCGCACGCGGTGCTGCGCCTCGGCCTGTGCTTCGTCCACGATCTGGCCGATCAGGCTCTGCCTCGCCTCGGCGGCGGTGAATCCGGAGACACGCTCAAGTTCGAGGACCTGGCGCTGCTGAAGCTCGGCCAGGCGGACCCGTTCGGCGTCGATCTCCGCGAGGCGGTTCGACAGGGCACTCTCGCGTTCCTCGAGGGCGGCCACCTTGCGGTCGTGCGCCTCCTCGCGATCGAGCAGGCGCCTTTCCGAGCGCTGGAGCGTCGCGCGCTGCTCGCGCGCTTCCTCCTCGGCGGCGCGGCGCAACTGAAGGGCCTCGTCCTTTCCGTCGAGGACGATCTCCTTCTGCTTGGCTCGCCCGTCTGCCAGGAGCCGCTGTGCATGTTGCTCAGCGTGCTTCACGGCATTCGTGGCGACGAACTGGCGCGCCACGAAGCCGATGAGCACGCCGGAGACGACGGCAACGGCCGCCACCATGATGACGACGAATTCAGGCATTTCGGCTCCCGCTACGCGTTGGAGCCCGTATGGGCGGTGTCGCGCCCGCATCGCGGGCACGTCGGTCGATCGATCAGGTGGGCCGTTCGGGCCCGGAAAAGGCGAGTGTAGCGCAAAGGGACCTCTCCCTCCCAGACGCGGCTCGGAGCGAGGTCAGCCTGCGAAGATGCGGCCCATCAGACGCACGTGGTCGAGATCGCGCGGCAAGAAATCCTGGAGCATGATGCGCTGCGTACCGTTCTTCTCGAGCGCCCGCACTCGGGCGTGCGCCTCGTCAGGCGTGCCCATGATCCAGCGCTTGCGTCGCTCCTCCAGCCAGGCCTCGCCATCCTCGTCGCCCTGCCCCAGGGCGGTTAGCAGGTCGGCGACTCGGATCCGCAGGTCAGCTTCGGTCTCGGCCACGAGCACACCGGTCATCGCCGAGTAGACGATCTCGTCCGGGTCGCGCCCGATCTTCCGCGCGGCGGCCCACACACGTGCATAGGCCGGCGATGCGTCGTCAGGCGATGCGGAATTGAGGTTGAACTCGTCGCCGTAGCGCGCCACCAGCGCGGCCAGACGCGGGCCACCCTTGCCGCCGAACAGGATGTGCGGATGCCGCCGGCCGCCGCGAGCGATCTGCCCATGGGCACGAGAGCCGCGCACCTGCCAGTAACTGCCCTCGAAGGTCCAGCCGTCGGGTTCGGTCCACAGGCCATGAATGATCGCCATCTGCTCGGCGAGCCTGTCGTAACGCTTGGCGATGGGAGGGAATGCGATGCCCAACTGGGCATGCTCGTCCGCATTCCAGCCGGCGCCGAATCCAGCCTCGACCCGTCCGCCGCTCATTTCGTCGACCGTCTGGATCACCTTGGCGAAGGTGCCCGGCACCCGGAAGGTCACTGGTGAGACGAGAACTCCCAGTCGAATCGTGCTCGTCTCGCGGGCCAGGCCAGCGAGCGTCGCCCATGCCTCGGTCGTCGGCAGGCCGGCCTCGCCCGGAAAGCTGGCGAAATGATCGGAGCGGAAGAATGCCTCGATCCCCGCCCCTTCGGCCGCTCGCGCAAGGCTGAGGATCTCGTCGTACGACAGCCCCTGCTGGGGCTCGGTCATGAGTGCGAATCGCATGCCGGTAAGCGTAGACGGCTGCGCCGTGCGGCGCGTCGAAGCCTCGACTCAGATCTGGGTGGGGCGCCCGTAGCCCACGCGCGAGGCGCGCTCACGCCAGCGCGGCTCGGTGCTGCGCAGGCGGTCGGCGGGAGCGAGCAGGTCCTGCTCCTCCCAATCATTGGTCGATTCGGCAACCGGCCGTTCGAATGCGTCAGTCGGCAGGCTTCGATACTCTTCGAGCCAATCGGCAAGCTTCATTCGCTCCACCCTAGCAAGCAGGAGGCCAACAAGCATCCGGGAAACTACGGGGTCTGCTACGGATTGGCGCCTCAGTGTCCCGGTGCCCCGATCTCGTCGGCGTTCCCGTCAGCATCGGCGCCAGCGGCCCGAATCGTTGCGCGCACCGTATCCGGATCGAAGCCCCGGCGCATGAGAAACATCCCGATGCGCTGGAGAGACTTCGAGTCGGTCGGCAAGGGGCGCCCGTGCAGGTGCCGGTCGAGCGCTTCGCGCGCTCGCTCCGGCTCGCTCCCTGGCAGCGCCTGATCTTCCGGAGCGCGTGCCGGCGCGGCGTGCTCGCCGCGGTACGCCTCGATCACTTCACGCGGTACGCCGTGTTGACGCAGCTCCGCTTCGATCGCGCGCTGGCCGCGCGGCGCATGACGGTCACGCTGCTCACCCAGCCAGCGCGCGAAGGCGGCGTCATCGAGGTAGCCAAGTTCGGCAAGCCGCTCGAGCGTCGATTCCACGACGGGTTCCTCGACGCTGGCGCGGCGCAGCCGGCGTTCGATCTCCCATCTCGTCCGGGGACGTGTGCTGAGAAACCGCACCGCGATCTCCATCGCGGTCGAGGGATCGGGCGGCTCGGCCGATTCGCGCCGGCGAGAGCCGCGGTCGCGCATCGGTCTGGGCTACTGCGCTTCGCTGATGCCCTCGACGCCGACCTCGATGCTCGCGACCTTCCCGCGGATCTCGTCGTCGATCTTTTGGGCGATCTCGGGATTCTGCTTGAGGAAGTCGCGCGAGTTCTCGCGGCCCTGGCCCAGGCGGATGTCGCCGTAGTTGAACCATGCGCCGGTCTTCGAGAGGATGCCGGCCGCGATGCCGACGTCGAGGAGGCCACCTTCCACGCTGATGCCCTCGTTGTACATGATGTCGAACTCGGCCACCCGGAAGGGGCTGGCAACCTTGTTCTTCACCACCTTGACGCGCGTGCGGCTTCCGATAGCGTCGGTCCCGGTCTTGAGCGTCTCGATGCGGCGGATGTCCATCCGCACGCTGGCATAGAACTTCAGCGCACGACCGCCGGGCGTGGTCTCCGGGCTGCCGAACATGACGCCGATCTTCTCCCGCAACTGGTTGGTGAAAATGAGTGCTGTCTGGCTGCGGTTGATGGCTCCGGTCAGCTTGCGCAGCGCCTGGCTCATGAGCCGAGCCTGGAGGCCGACGAAGGCGTCGCCCATGTCGCCCTCGATCTCGGCTCGCGGCACGAGCGCGGCAACCGAGTCCACGATGACGACATCGACGCCACCGGATCGGATGAGGGTCTCGGCGATCTCAAGCGCCTGTTCGCCGGTGTCCGGCTGGCTGACCAGGAGCTCGTCGACGTCCACGCCGACGTTCTTCGCATAGCCGGGGTCGAGCGCATGCTCGGCGTCGATGAAGGCCACCACTCCGCCGTTACGCTGCGCGTTGGCGGCCACGTGGTAGCAGAGCGTCGTCTTTCCGCTCGACTCCGGGCCGTAGATCTCGGTGATCCGGCCGCGCGGGACACCGCCGACACCGAGGGCAAGGTCGAGCGCGACCGACCCCGTGGAGACCGCCGGGACGTTCTGTGCCACCCGGTCGCCGAGGCGCATGATCGCGCCGCGTCCGAACTGCTTTTCGATCTGGAGGATGGCAGCGTCGACCGCGCGGCTTCGCTCGCCATTTCCGTTCTTCGTCGCCGGGCTCTCGCTCACGGCCACCGGTGCATCCATCGTTTTCGTTACGCTCCTCGTGCGATGCGGTGTGCCCCGGTGGCGTTCGCTCACTCCTCGTCCTGGGGCTCAGGTTCTGGTGTTCGTTCCTTGCGCCTCGGCTTGATCAACTCGACCGGGCGCGTTGGAGGTTGGTAGCTCGGCGCGGTCGAACTGGCCGATCCGGGCTGGATCTTGGGCGCCTTCTCCTTGGCTTTGCGCTTGGGCTCCTTGCGTGGTCGATCTCGACCCTTTGCCATCGCTCGAACCTCCGAATGTGTGAGCCGGTCGAGCTTGCGACGATCATGCGCCGCCGGCCCTTACCCGACGCTTACCGGGCGCTTACTGGCGCCCCGATACGGTCGATTCTACGCTTCGCGTCGTGACAGCTTCCCCGTCGCGATTCATTCTACACTGGCGTCATACACTGTCATACGGCTGTTCCGGGCAGCCGCGCCGATACGTCGCCGTT
>JACDBS010000169.1 GCA_013694795.1 Chloroflexota bacterium
ACCGTCCGTCCTCGCTCCGTGGGTTGCGCTTCGCGGGTGTCACTCAAGGCGGCTCCATGGAGTGTCGTGCTATTCAGAGAGTCTAGCGATCGAGCTCGGCTTCAGCCGCCCTGCGACGCTTTCGTCACCCGCGCCACGCGACCGCTAGGCAGCGCCGAACGGGCGCAAGCCTTCGACGATGGATGATTCGTGCTCAGCCGGCCCCGCGATGCCCGCCGGCGGCCGCTCGGCTCGCCAAGCGTGTCCTCGTCCCACAGTTGCTTCACGACGTCGGACCAGTCGCGGATCTTCTGGATCTCGTCGAGGACCAGCAGCCCACCCGCGCGGGCGCCCATCTTCGCCTGCTGCCGGCCGATGGCCCATTGCGTGTAGATCCAGCCGATGTCCTCGGGGTCGGGCGCATCGGCTGACGCGAAGTGGCCGGGGATGCCGATGGCGTCCATGACCTAGCGCGCGACCGTCGTCTTTCCCACCTGTCGTGGGCCGGCCAGGACCTGGATGAGCTGCCGCGGCTCGTGGACGCGCTCCAGGATCTCATCGTAGACCGGTCGCCGGTAGACCTGTGGCTTGCGGCTCATTCACTCACTCGCTTGAGTGGAATTACTCAGTAGCGTGAGGAAGTTTACTCACTCGAGTTCCTGTCGGGCGCGTTCGAGCGCCTCTGCCGTCGGCTCGGCCGGAAACGGTGATCGGCGAATGGCCTCATCGGGACCGATGACGCCGCCGACGACTTCACGTGCCAGCTCCGCGAGAGCTGTCAACTCGTCCACCTGTCGTGCGGCGAACGCGCGGTCGAACGGATCGCCATGTCCGGGGACCACGACGCCTTCCACCAGGTCCACCAGTGCGCGGCCCGTATCGGCCCAGGCGATTGGATAGCTGTCGCCAAAGCCTGGCGCTGGCGCGTTCTCCAGCAGGTCTCCCGCGAACAGGATCGATGCGTCCGGCACCCTGACGACGATGTCGTTGTCGGTGTGTCCGCGCCCCAGATAGCGAAGCTCCACCTGCCGGTCGCCGAGGTCGAGCGCCGTTGAATCCTCGAACAGGTCCGTCGGCGGCGTCAGCTCGACGTCCGCAAACGGCTCCTTGGGGTATTCCCGCATGAGGCGACGGCGCATCTCCTCGCCGCGCTCGGTGATCATTGCCGCGCAGCGGACGTGGCCCCAGATCGGCGTCGGCGCGAAGCGGGCGTTGCCGAAGGCGTGGTCCCAATGGCCGTGCGTATTGACCACCGCGAAAATGGCGCCGGGGAGCTGCTCCAGCTCCTCGCGCAGCTCATCGGCGCGTGCGTGGTTGGGCCGCGTGTCGATCACGACGAGCCCGGAGGCTCCGCCGATGACGCCGATCGTCTGGTCCAGCGCCTCATAACGACGGACCCAGACGCGTTCGCCGACCTCGCGCCAGACCGACGTCACGCGCTGAGGCGGACAGCAGTGCCCGACGCGGTGACCATGAGCATGCTGCCACCCTGGCCGACGGTTTCGTAGTCCAGGTCGATGCCGACGACGGCATCCGCTCCTCGATCGGAGGCCTCCGCTGCCAGCTCGGCCATGGCGATCTCGCGCGCCTTGCGCAGCTCCTCTTCGTAGGCCGCGGACCGCCCGCCGACGATGTCTCGGATGCCGGCGAACAGGTCGCGCACGATGTTGGCGCCGAGGATCGCCTCGCCGGTGACGACACCCAGGTACTCGGTGATCGTGCGGCCGTCGACGCTGGGCGTGGTGGTCTGGATCATGTCCGCTCTTCCTTCATGTAGAACTCGGTGAACTCGCTGCAGCGCCCGTCCGGCGCGAAGCGCAGGAGAAAGGCATTGTGGTATGTCTTCTCCGGCTCATCGGCGGTGGCGAAGTAACGACTGAAGCCGATGGCCACGGCACGGTCGCCATCGACAGCGTATGGCTCGTACCGTGCCTCCCATGCATCGGGCTCATCGCGCGTGTCATCCAGCCAGGCCTCGACCACGGCGGCGATGCCGTGGGCAGCCGGGTAGCTCTCGTAGGGCCGGTAGCGATAGACGACGTCGTCCGTGAAGAGCGCCTCGATCGGCTCTGGCTCGTTCGCCCGCCAAGCAGCGATGTAGCGGTCGAGCCAACGCTGTACACCTGAACGATCCATGGCGACTCATGGTACGCGGCGAGCATTCCACGGATCAGGCATGGAAGGCAGCGAGGCGGTGCGCCTCTTCGTCGAGCTCGCGCCGCTCGCCGGGGGTGAGCGTCCGCATCGGGGCCAGCTGGATCTGGCCGTCCTCGAAGCGCCAACTGCCGGCCACCTGGCCGTCGACGAGAAAAGTATTCACCGAGTGCGGCGTCTTCGTATTGAAGACCAAGGGCCGAAACGCCTCCGGCAGGACCTGCGTCCGCCGCGCATGCACCAGCAGCATCGCGTCCCACACGGCGGTGAAACGCACCGGTGCGGGTGTCTCGGGGTCGGGCAGGGTTGCCTCGGGCAGGTCGAACAACGGCTTGCCATGCTCATCCAGAATCGGGCGCAGCTCCATGCGGTCGGCCACGGGCTTCATCTGGCCGATGGTGAAGCCCATCCAGCCTGCGATGTCCTTCAGCGCCGCCGGCCCGAAGGCGCCGAGGTAACGCCGGATGAGGAGCTCGATCCCCTCGTCCTCGCTGACCTCCACCGGCGCCAGCCATTGATCTGCCAGGCCGTAGAGGTCGGCGCGACGGCGCTCCCAGGTTCCGGATGGCGGCACGCGCACCATGTCGACCCACAGCCCTGCCCAGCCGGCAGAGCGAGGCGGGAAGCCGCGAGCCACCAGGCGCTCGGTGAGCACGGCCATTCGGAGCGGGCCGTGGGCGAGCTCCTCGCGCACGGCCGCCACGACGGCCTGCATGTCGTCAGGGGCGATGCCCCGCTGGACCCGCGCGAACCAGTCGCGATTGACGCGCCGGATGCCGGCCATCATCGGCCAGTAGTCAGCGGCCGACACGGTGTGGATCGTGACCCGCATCATGGTGCCCTGGACCGCCCGACGCTCCTCGAGGGCGTGCGTCAGCATCGGCCTGTCGAAGTCGCGCATGCGCGACCAGAGGCCGATGTACCCCGACGGTGCGTACTGCGTCTGGATCCCGCCCATCCGCTCCATCACCTCGGTCAGGCTCATGGCCGAGCGCTCGAGCAGGAGCTGCCGATCGAGGAGCGCCCGGTTCAGCACTCGGACAGAGAGGACCGGCTCAGCCATGGACGGCGCGTCGCCATTCGACGCGCAGGTCGTCGTCGCGTGCGAGCTCCTCGAGCATCGGCAGGCCTTCGATCGGATGGCCGATCCACTGCGATCCTCCCATGGCCGCGAGGGAGGGCCACGTGCGCAGCGGAGCGAGGTCGCCGTCGGCCGGCATCGCCAGCGTGGCCATGCGGATGCCGCGATGCCCGGTCAGGGGACCCAGCGTGGGGTACGCGGCGGTGACCTGGAGGTACCGCAGCGATTCGCGGCCGGCGAGCGGCCCGAGCCCGTCGATCGTGCCGAACTCCAGCCCCACGGACTCGATCCGGTCGAGCCGATCGAGCCCCTCGAGCGAGCGCAGGCGCATGGCGAACGTCGCGCTGAAGCCGGCCAGCGTGTCGCGCCACGGCCCCAGATCGCCGAGCCTCGCCAGGCGATCCGCGCCGAACAGGCCCAGGAACCGAACCGACGGGAACGCGGCCGCAACCCCGGACAGCTCCGTGAATGGCACCTCGCTCAATTGGAGGTGGCGGATCATCGGGTGGCCCGCCATGACCCCTGGCAGATTGGCCGCGCCGCCCTTGCCCGACAGCTTGAGCTTCAGCCACTCGAGATCCGGATGCGCCGCCAGGTCAAGCATTCCCCGCAGCGCACCGGTCTCGATCGTGAGCCCTCGCAGCCGAAGCAGGTGCTGAATCGGGTCGAGCGATGGGCGGCCATCGGTGCGGACGTGAAGGAACTCGAGGTCGGGCAGGGCGGTGATCCAGGAGAGGTCGCGGGCATCGATGCGCAGGGCTCGGACGCCGTTGTCCTGCGCGGTCCGAACGATCAGCTCGGCCGGCGCGTAGTAGTCGCCGGCGCTCCACAGGCCGCCCGCCGCGCTGATCGCATCGAGCAGGGACGCGGGCAGGCCGGCGGAGTCATCGGTCCGTTGCACGCCGCGACTCATGGGGATCGACGCGAGGTCCTTCATCGATGCCAACGGTACCGGCACCCTGCCTGGCGGCCGCACCGAGCTCGTGGCGCCCAGCTCGGCGACGGTCTCAGTGCGCTACTCGCGGCCGGCGAGCTGCCAGGACTTGCCCTCGGTGGCGATGGACGGCGCGATCACCATATCGACCGAATGCATCTCACGGATGGTGCGCACGCCGAGCGCGGCCATCGACTGGCGAAGTGCGCCGGCCAGGTTCTGCGTGCCGTGGCTCGTCTCGGCCGGCCCGAACAGGATCTGCTCCAGCGGCAGCCTCTCTCCGATGCGGATGCGCGTGCCCCTCGGCAGCGTGGGTGACGGAGCGGCCATGCCCCAGTTGAAGCCGCGGCCGGGGGCCTCGAGGGCGCCGGCGAAGGGTGAGCCGAGCATGACTGCATCGGCGCCTGAGGCAATTGCCTTGGCGATGTCGCCACCGGTCTTCATGCCGCCATCGGTCACGACCGGGACATAGCGGCCGGTCTCGCGTTCGTATCGGTCCCTGGCGGCTGCGACCTCCAGGGTCGCCGAAACTTGGGGAACACCGATGCCCAGCACCTCGCGCGTCGTGCACGCCGCGCCGGGCCCGACGCCGACGAAGATGCCGGCCGCCCCCTGCTGCATGAGCTGGTAGGCGGCCTCGCCGCTGACCGTGTTCCCGACGAGCACCGGCATTTGCAGCCCGCCGGTTAGGTCGGCCAGGCTCAGCACGCGGGTGGAGGTGGAGATGTGTCGTGCCGATGACACCTGTGACTGGACCAGGAAGAGATCGGCCCCCGCGCTGGCCGCAAGCTCCGCGTGGTGCCATGCCGATGCCGGCGTGGTGGACACGGCCGCGATGGCGCCCTGCGCCTTGATGCGGGTGATGAGCGCGGTGATGAGCCCGTCGCGTATGGGCTGCTCGTAGGCCTCGGCCAGCACGTGCGCCGCTGCCGTGCCTGATTCGGCCGCCGCGACCCGCTCGATGATGGAGGTGGCATCCTCGTACCGCGTGTAGAGCCCCTCGAGGTTGACGAATGCCATGCCGCCGTGACGGCTCATGCGGACGGCGAAGTCCCCATCGGCGACGGCATCCATGGCGGCCGCCAGGAACGGGATCTCCAGGCGGAAGCCGCCGAGGTCGGTGCCGAGGTCCACTTCGGCGGGGTCGGCGGTCACGGCACCGGGGACGAGCGCCACTTCCTCGAAGCCGTAGGCCCGGCGCAGTCGTGTCTCGGTCGCGTCGCGGACGCCGCTCTCAATCGTCATTGCGGCTTCCCTGGGCGGGTATATAAGAACGCCCGCGGGCGGCGTCGGCCGTCGCGGGCTGATCGGGTCGAATCGCTGTTGGGACCGCTCGGATCGGATGCATCGGTCGCGCTTGCTGGCTTTCGCGAAGTATAGCCTTCGGCGGGATGGCGAACCGCGATAGATTCGACACGCGTCGCCGGCGATCGGTCACAGCCCGCCTGGTGATGCGACTCCCAAACTTGCGCCCAGCGCATCCATCCACGAAGCAGAGGCCGACACTGATCGAAAGTTGCACCGGTGAGCAACTTCTGAGCCTGTCGCCCACCAATGGAGGCTGAACCTGGTGGATAGATGCGCTGGACGCAACCCGCAGACCTCAGGCGAGCTCCTGCCGCGCGACCGCGACGGTCCGTGCCCAGGCGCGTCCCGGCTCCCACCCGTCGTAGTCCCCGGTCCAGCCCGCGGGGCGATGATGCCGACCTTCAATCCGACGTCCTGACGATCATCTGGGCCCGCTCGGGACCCACGGAGACGTGGGAGATCGGCACGCCCGCCAGCTCTTCCAGCCGCTCGACATAGCCTCGCGCGTTCGGCGGCAGGGCGTCCCAGGAGCGGCAGGCGGTCGTATCGGTCTGCCATCCGGGCAGCTCTTCGTACATCGGCTCCAGGCGCTCATAAACCGATGTCGACGCCGGCACGGTGCTCCACTCGCGTCCATCCGCGGGATCGCGGTAGGCCCGGGCAATGAGGAGGCGGTCGAAGCCGTCGAGCACGTCGAGCTTGGTGAGGGCAATGCTCGAATAACCGGCCAATCGCACGCTGAAGCGGACGGCGACCGCGTCGTACCAGCCGCAGCGCCTGGGGCGGCCGGTGGACGTGCCGTATTCAACGCCCCGCCCACGGAGCGCCTCCCCGTCGGCATCGGTGAGCTCGGTCGGCAACGGTCCGGCGCCGACCGCGGTGGTGTAGGCCTTGGCCACCCCGAGCACCCGATCGATTCGGACGGCCGGTAGTCCGGCACCCAGGCTCGCGCCGCCGGGGATCGGGCTGGAGCTCGTTACGTATGGGTAGACGCCCCAGTCAATGTCGCGCATGGTGCCCAGCTGCCCCTCCAACAGGATCCGCTGGCCGCGTTCGAGCGCCTCGTCGACCACGGCCTGCCCGTCCACGACGTGCGACGCCAACCGCTCGCCGGCGGCCAGGTAGGCGCTTGCGATCTGCCCGGCATCGGTCGCCTGGACGATGGCCGCATCAAGCTCATCATCCGCTCCCCGGTGGGCGTCGACCATGCGGCCGATGCGGGGCAATGCTGCGTCAAGCCGGGCCCGGAAGACATCCGGCTCCATGAGGTCGACGATGCGGATGCCTCGACGGGCGACCTTGTCGACATAGGCCGGACCGATGCCGCGCGAGGTGGTGCCGAGCTTCTTTGCGCCGCGCTCGCGCTCTTCGAGCTGGTCGAGCAGCACGTGGTATGGCATCACCAGATGCGCGCGGTCGCTGATCAGCAGGTTATCGCAGTCGAAGCCGGCCTTCGCCAGCTCGTCGAGCTCAGCGACGAGCGCGGGCGGGTGGATGACCACCCCGTTGCCCAGCAGGTTGCGTGTGCCGGGGTAGAAGATGCCCGAGGGAATGAGATGCAGCTTGAAGTGGCCGTGTGGGTTGACCACGGTGTGTCCGGCGTTGTTGCCGCCGCCGTAGCGGATGACGAGATCGGCCTCATCGGCCAGGTAGTCGACGACGCGGCCCTTTCCCTCGTCTCCCCACTGGGCGCCCACGACGGCGATGACGGACATGGCGCGGCGGCAACGACCTCGTATCTGCGGGGGGACGGGCCAATCCTACCGCCATGCGAAAGGCGCCGCCTCGATGGCGGCGCCGTATCCGGCTTCCGGTACGAAGGGACCTCAGACGCGGGTGCGGACCTTGTCGAAGCAGTTGGAGCAATAGACCGGCCGATCGTTGCGCGGAAGGAACGGCACCAGTGCCTGGCCGCCACACTCGGCGCAGACGGCCGCGTGCATCTCGCGCTGTCCCCCGTTGCCGCCGGCGGAGCCGATCCCGAGCGCGCGATTCTGCTTTGCGACCGCGCGGCAGCTCTGACAGCGCTGGGGCTCATTGACGAGCCCCTTGCTGGCGTAAAACTCCTGCTCACCCGCGGAAAAGACGAAGTCCATGCCGCAGTCGCGACAGCGGATGGTCTTGTCGGCGTACACCCTTCCCAGTGCCTCCTGACTCGCGTCCCGGCCCGACAATGGACGTTTCGCGCTGCGAGAGGGCCGTGATCTGCGTGCGATACGGGGCGCGGATCGAGGGAACTCGGGTCAGACGCTCGTGGACCGGTCGTTACTAGCGAGCGAGTGTACACCCCGATTTCAAGCCCGTTGAGCGGTTGTCCGTTCAGAGACCGATAGATTGGTCGCTCGCGACCGGACCAGCGCCCAGAGTGGAAGTTGGGGCAGTGGCGCCGGCGGGATAGGCACCGTTCGTCCTTAGCGCCGACCAGCGGTGGCGGAGGACGCCCGGCGGGACGGAATGCCGTTCACTCGTGAGCGTCGATGGCGGGAACGGAGGGTGCCGGCGAAGCCCCCATTCTCAGCCGATGCGCCTCTGGGGTCAGTTCCGCATGCCACGTGGCGTGGCGCAGGAGGAACGCGGGACTGTCAGTAGGCCGCGATCTCCTCCCGCGCGGCGACGGTGTAGAAACGCGTGTTCGCCTTGCGGAACTGAAGCGGAACCTCGCCGATGGGCCCGTTGCGGTGCTTGGCGACCTTCGCCTTGATGAGCTCCACCTCCGCATCGGGGTTCTGCTCGCCATCCCGGTACAGGAAGATCACGACGTCTGAATCCTGCTCCAGGCTGCCCGACTCGCGCAGGTCACTGAGTCGCGGCTCGGCGGTGCCGCGTTGCTCCACGTTACGGGACAGCTGACTGAGAGCCACGACCGGTACCTTCAGCTCGCGCGCGAGCTGCTTCAGCCCGCGGCTGATCTCGGTGACCTCCTGCACGCGGTTCGCATCCTTGCTGACCGTCGATGCCTGCATGAGCTGCAGGTAGTCGACGATCACGAGGTCGAGCCCATGCTGCTCGGCTTCGAGGCGCCGGGCCTTCGTGCGCAGCTCCATGACCGATAGGGCCGGCGAGTCATCGATCCACATCGGTGCAGTGGCCATGTCGTTCATGACGATCGCGATCTTGCTCCAGTCGGTCTCGTCCACGAACCCGGTCTGGAGCGGGCGTGGGTTGATGCCGGTCTCCGCGGCCAGGAGGCGCAGGGCGAGCTGCTCCTTGCTCATCTCGAGGCTGAAGACGGCGACCTTCTTCGCCTCCCGTACGGCGGCGTGCTGCGCGATATTCAGCGCCAGGGAAGTCTTTCCGACCGATGGGCGCGCCGCGAGGAGGATGAGGTCTGAGGGTTGCAGCCCGCCCAGCAGCGCATCCAGCTGCGACAGGCCGGTCGGCACGCCCAGGATCTGACCGCGATGCTCATGGAGGTATTCGAGGCGGTCGTACGCCTGGCCGAGCAGGATCGAGAGTGCCTCGAAGCCGCCGTCGGTCCGGCGCTGGCTGATCTCGAACAGGATCGACTCGGCGCGGTCGATGGCGACCTCGGCGTCGTTGGCTTCCTCGTAGCCGACCGCCGCGATCTTGCCGGCGGCACCGATGAGGTTGCGCAGTACAGCCTTGCGCTCGACGATGCGGCCGTAGTGCTCGGCGTGCACGGCGGTCGGCACGGTGTTCATGAGCGAGGTCAGGTACGCAGGCCCGCCCACCTCATCCAGCCGGTTCCGCCGACGCAGCTCGTCGCCCAGCGTGACGAGGTCAATCGGCTCGCGCTGGCCGTGCAGCGCCAGCATCGCCTCGTAGATGTCCGAGTGCTGGGCGCGATAGAAGTCGACGGGCTTGAGGAAGTCGCCGACGCGGAGGATGGCGTCGGCGTCAATGAGGATCGAGCCGAGCACACTCTGCTCGGCTTCGACCGCCTGTGGGGCCAGCTTATCGATGCTCATTCGACTTCCGAGCCTACGGAAACCGATGCCGGTCGTGGCCGGCAATGGCAGCCCGAATGGGGGATAACTCGGCTCCGTTGTGGAAAAACGACGCGGCTGTGGATAAGGCCGATCCTGCCGATGGCGACTTACCGGGCGATTACCGCCCGCCCATGTGACAGCTCAGGTGTCGCGGCGCTCATCCAGACCTGCGGATCCTCCTCTTCGCCGAGTGCACGAGTCACGTAGTCGCGAATACCGCCCAGGCCGCGGTAGGGGTCGCGGAACGGCTCGGTGGAGAGGAGCGCGTCCGGCGAGTAGCGGGCGAGGATCGGCTCGGGATCGAGCGCCCCCCAGCCTTGACGCCAAGCGTCGGCCCAGCAGCGCGCGGCTTCAGCGACGGTCATGGGTTCGCGGTTCGCGCCAAGATTGATGTCGTCGTCGTCGTCAGGTGGCGGATGGTGAAGCTGGCCTGAGGCATCGGGGCCATTGTTGCGCCCACCGCATCTATCCACCAACTTCAGGACGATTCGACGGCTGCAGGTCCGAAAGTTGCGCTGCGCCGCAACAATTGGTCGCCACCGGCGCGCGCTTCGTAGATGGATGCGCTGAGCGCAACTCTCGAGCGGGCGTCGGCGGGGGCCGACCTCACGCGTGGCGAATCGGGCTCACGGCCGGATCAGGAGCCTTCGGCGACGACGCTCACATTGAGGACGGCCTCGACGCCGGGCATGAGGCGCACGTCGATCTTGTAGTCGCCCAGCGCCTTGATCGGCTCACGCAGGTGGAGCGCGTGCCGGTCGAGCTCGATCCCCTCGCGGTTGATGAGGTCCCCGATCTGGTGGCCGGTGACGGCGCCGAAGAGGCGGCCGCGCTCGCCGGCCTTGACCGGGATCTCGAGCTTCAGCTGGCGCAGCTTCTCGGCGGTCGCCTCGGCGTCGGTGCGCACGCTGCGATCGCGCTCCTCGCGCTGCTCCCTGTGCCGCTCCCAGTTGGCGACCGCGCCCTTGTCCGCGACGACGGCGGCCGACGTGGGCAGCAGGAAGTTGCGCGCGTAGCCGGCCTTGACCTCCTTGAGGTCGCCCTCGCGACCGAGGCCCTTCACGTCACGCTTCAGGATGACCTTCATTCGTGCTCCTTCGTTGATCGCGGATGCGACCGCTGACGTCGCCACGACGCCAGGGCGCTCTTGAGTTCGTCGGGGTCGCGCACGCGACCGTATCGGTCCAGCAGCTCCGGCAGATTGTCACGGATACGGTCGAATCGGTCGCCCATCAGCCCCCGCAGGCGCTGGAGGTCCTGGTCGAGGTCGGCGGTCCCGTCACGTGCCCGCGCTGCATGCTCGGCCTTGACCTCAGCCGGCGCATTTTGGATGAACAGGTCCAGCACCAGCAGGAGCACGGTCAGGTCGTCGGCCTGCCCGAGGATGGGGATCACGTCCGGGATGAGGTCGACGGGGAGGACCACGTAGGCAAGCGCCGCCGCGAGCAGCCCTTTCAGACCGATGGGCGTGCGCGGGTCGCGCATGATGCCCCACACCATCCGAGCGTAGGTCGGAAGCTTGAAGACGAGACGCGCCATGCGCATGTAACGCGTCGAGGAAGACAGGTTCATGAGGGCTGGCGAATGATAGCAGCGACGAGCGAATCGGTTTGACATTAGAACATCCGTTCTGGTAGGGTGGGCCAATGCACAGCGGAGGGAGCTCTTGACCAGGCACGACGTGGAGCGGCGCCAGCGCATTCTCGACTGCATCGCCAGCACCGTCGAGGAGCGAGGCTATCCGCCTTCGGTCCGTGAGATCGCGAGTGCGGTCGGGCTTGCCTCCACCAGCGCCGTCCATCATCACCTGCTTGCGCTTCAGCGTGACGGCCTGATCGAGCGCGGCACCCACGCCTCCCGCGCGCTGCGCCTGACCGCACGGCCCGAGGCGATCTCGCGAGTGGCGAACTCAGCCAAGGTGACCCCGTTCCGCATGCCGGTCGAGCGCGATACGCTCACGCTGCCCGTCATGGGTGAGATCGCCGCCGGTCAGCCGATCGAGGCCTACGAGGACTCCGAGGAGACCCTCGCCGTGCCAGCCTCCATGGATGCACGGCCGGACTCCTACGTGCTGCGCGTGCGCGGCAGGAGCATGATCGACGCCCTGATCGACGACGGCGACTTCGTGATCGTGCAGCCACAGGCCACCGCGCGGGACGGCGACATTGTCGTCGCCCTGCTCGAGGACAATGGCGTCACCCTGAAACGCTATTTCCGCGAGCAGGACCGAATCCGCCTCCAGCCGGCCAATGCCGAGATGGAGCCGATCTACGTCACCGACGTCCAGATCCAAGGCAAGGTCGTCGGCGTCATCCGCCGGCTCGCCTAGTCAGAGACCGATGGCGCCGCCGGCGGCGCTCACGCGGCGCACCATTGTCCACGCGGATCTCGACGCCTTCTATGCGAGCGTCGAGGTGCTGGATGACCCGTCGTTGCGTGGCAAGCCTGTCATCGTGGGCGGCGGGCCCAACGACCGAGGGGTGGTGAGCGCGGCGTCGTACGAGGCACGGACCTTCGGCGTGCACTCGGCAATGCCGCTGCGCACCGCCGGTCGTCGCTGCCCGCAGGGCGTCTTCCTATCGGGCCGGCCGGAGCGCTACCGCGAGCTGTCGGAGCGGGTGATGTCGATTTTCGGCGACTACACGCCGCTGGTGGAGCCGATCAGCCTGGACGAGGCATTCCTGGACGTGTCCGACAGCGCGGCGGCGTTCGGCGACGGCGCGACGATCGCGCGACGGATCAAGGACCGGGTGCGCGATGAGGTCGGCCTGGTCGTGTCGGTGGGCGTGGCCGCGAACAAGCTGTGCGCCAAGGTCGCCTCCGACCTGCGCAAGCCCGATGCGCTGGTCGTCGTGCCGCCAGGCGAAGAGGCCGCGTTCCTCGCCCCGCTCCCCATTCGAAGGCTGTGGGGCGTTGGGCCGCAGGCCCAGGCGGCGCTGGCCGACTACGGCGTCACCGTCATCGGTCAGTTGGCTGCAATCCCGCCCGGCACCCTCCACCGGCGGTTCGGACGTCACGGCGACGACCTCGCCGCGCGCGCGGAGGGCGAGGATCGCTCGCCGGTGCATCCGATGCAGGCGCCCAAGAGCGTCGGCCACGAGCACACCTTCGACACCGATACCGCGGACGTCGCCCGCCTGGAGGCGACCCTGCTGGACCTCGCGGAATCGGTGGCCAGCCGTCTTCGCCGCCACGACCTCGCGGCTGGATCGGTGCAGCTCAAGCTGCGCTACGAGGGCTTCGAGACGCTCACCCGACAGGCTCCCCTGCCGCGTCAGACCCGGGAGCCGCAGCCCCTCTACGCCGCTGTGCTGGCGCTGCTCCGACGGACGCTGATCACCGGACGCGGTGTGCGCCTCATCGGTCTCACCGCCATCAACCTGACCGATGCGCAGCAGCTGACGCTGTTCGACTCGTCCGAGCGGACGGATAGGCTCACGCGCTCCATCGACGTGGTGCGCGACCGCTTCGGCGAGGGCGCCATCACCCGCGCGCGGCTGCTCATCGAGCGTCCGGCGCGTCGCTTCGACTTCGGCGAGCGTCCTGAGGCGCCCGGGAGCAAAGGCGGGGCTTGACGGATCGAACAGGTGTTCGATATGATGCTGCTAAACCGAACACCTGTTCGAGTGCCCGAGCAGGATGGCGCCACGAAGGGAGCACTGCAGGCATGGCACTCGTCCAGATTCCGCCGGTGGAGGCGCACGTGCGCTGGGACCGCTCGACCCACCGTCCCTGTGAAGTCCGCTGGCGCGGGCACCATCTCCGCGTCGTGGAGCTCGACGCGGTTCGCGATGAGCGAGCGGCCTACCCTGAAGGGCGCGGGCCGCGACTGACCCTCGTCCTCCGCACCGAAGACGGCGGCCGCGCGTCCATCGCCTTCGACGGACGTCGCTGGTTCGTGGAGGCCGTCGAGCAGGCGGCCTGAGCCACCCGTCCAGCCGCCTACAATCGGCCCGGCCATATGAGCCGGGCCGATCTGGCGTGTCCGGCCGTTTCGCCAGCCCCACAGGATCCAGCGCCCATGAATGACCGACTCACCGACCTTCCGGCGCGGACGCTCGTCGAGCGTCTCGCCACCAGCGACCCGACCCCCGGTGGAGGCAGCGCCGCCGCCCTGACGGGCGCCATGGGCGCTGCGCTGGTGCAGATGGTCGTGTCCCTCACCTCTGGCCGCCCGTCCGCCGAGGACCACCAGGACGCGCTGCTCGAAATTGGGAACGCCGCGGCCACCGCGCAGTCCGACCTGCTCCGCCTGACCGAGCTTGACGCCGCGGCCTATGCGTCTGTCGTGAACGCACGGCGCCTGCCGCGCGAGACGGAGCTCGAGCGCCAGTCGCGCGATGTCCAGGTGGCGACCGCCATCCGCGAGGCCACCATGGCTCCCCTGGAAACTGCGCGCCGCGCGGCGGATGTGCTGACGCTGGCCGAGCGCCTGGCCCCGATAGGCAACCGCAACGCCATCAGCGACGTGGGAGTTGGCGCCACGCTCGCCGTGGCCGCCATGCGTGGCGCGGCCCTGAACGTCCGGATCAACCTGCCCTCCCTCGCCCCCGACGACCCGCTGCGCGCGGAGGCAGCGGGCGGCCTCCGCACCATCTTGGCGAACCTCGACGAGCGGGAGCGGTCCATCCGCCAGGCCGTCGAGGAGCGGCTGGGGTGACGGCGCGCCTG
>JACDBS010000197.1 GCA_013694795.1 Chloroflexota bacterium
GGCCACAGGGCTCCGGTGGTGTGCTGTCGGTTCCGTCGGCATCGACGAGCGCTACCGCGGTAGCCGTCGCCGACAAGGAAGAGGAGGACGTTGAGCCGGCTCGAGTCTGGGCGATGCCCGGCCAGGAGCTTCTCCAGGCAGCCGAGCCGCAGATCGGCGGCGCGCGGCTCGATCACGCGCGGAACATCCGCATCATCGAGGAGAAGCTGTCTTCGTTCCAGATCCCGGCCACCGTAACCGCCACCAACACCGGCCCGGTCGTGACGCAGTACGAGGTTCGCCCCGACGCACGGGTGAAGCTGTCGCGTATCGAGGGCCTCGCTGACGACCTGGCCATGGCTCTCGCCGCGCGCTCGATCCGGATCGAGGCACCCATCCCGGGACGCGACGTGGTCGGCATCGAGATCCCCAACTTCAGCAGCGAGGTCGTCGGCTTCCGCCCACTCCTCGAGGACGTGGGCATGAGCGAGGCGGCCAGCAAGCTGACCTTCGCCCTGGGCCGCGACGTGTCAGGCAAGGGTTATGCGGTCGACCTCGCGCGCATGCCGCACCTGCTCATCGCCGGCGCGACGGGCTCGGGCAAAAGCGTGTGCGTCAACGCGCTGATCACCAGCCTGCTGATGCGCGCCACGCCCACGGAGGTGCGCCTGATCCTGATCGACCTGAAGCGCGTCGAGCTTGCCGCTTACCGGGATCTTCCCCACCTGGAGACGCCGGTCATCGTGGAGGCGCATGAGGCGCGGGCTGTACTGGTCAACATGGTCCACGAGATGGAGCGCCGATATGAGGCGCTGGCCGAGGCGATGGAGCGCAACATCGGCGCCTATAACGCGAGTGCGCGGCGCCGCGGCGCGCCGATGCCGTACATGGTCGTGGTCATCGACGAGCTGGCCGACCTGATGCTTCGCGAAGGGCGCAAGGTCGAGGATCCGGTCGTCAAGCTGGCCCAGAAGGCGCGCGCGGTCGGCATCCACCTCGTGCTGGCAACGCAACGACCGAGCGTCAACGTCGTCACCGGCCTGATCAAGGCGAATGTCCCGAGCCGCATCGCCTTTGCGATGGCGTCCAACGTCGACTCGCGCACCGTGCTCGACGCACCGGGCGCGGAGGACCTGATCGGTCGCGGAGACATGCTCTACCAGCCGGCCGACCTACCGCGTCCGATCCGCCTCCAAGGCGTGTTCGTGAGCGACGCAGAGGTGCACGCGATCACGGAGTTCTGGCGTGAGCAGTCAGAGCCGACATACAACCGCGACCTCCTCGCCGGCTCCGATGCTGAAGACGGAGAGGGCGTGGGCGGTCAGTTCGCCTGGCTGGCGCGCTCGGCGGAGGATGAGCTGGCGCCGCGCGCCGCCGAGCTCGTCATGCAAACCGGCCGCGCGAGCACGTCGATGCTGCAGACGAAACTCAAGGTGGGCTTCAACCGCGCGACGCGGCTGATGGATGAGATGGAAAAGCATGGCATCATCGGCCCCCTCGACGGGCGGAATCCGGGGGCGCCACGGGCCGTTTACGGGCCGGACAACTGGCTGCGCGGGTCGTCCGACGCCGACATGGACGACTGATCGCCCTAACCCTCAATTAGAGCCCGACGACGAGAGGGGTAGACTGGCCCTCGCGTCGCGATGGCGCTCACGCTCGAAATTCAACGAGGAACGGCTCCCCAGATATGACCGCGCGCCATCAATTACGGATCGGAAACCGGCGCCTTGGCCGCGACCGGTCGCCGATCGACGCCACACCGGCCACGCCCGTCGGGGAGACTCTGCAGCTTGCCCGCGATCGGAAGGGCGTCGACCTGTTCCGTGCCGAGCGCGACACCAAGATCCGGCTGCGCTACCTGTCGGCGCTGGAAGACAGCGCCTACGAGGATCTGCCGTCACCCGTCTACACCAAGGGCTTCCTGCGCAACTACGCGATCTACCTCGGTCTGGATCCCGACGATCTGCTTGAGCGATGGCGGGACGAGATGGAATCGGTGCGCTCTTCCGAGCGCATCGCCGTCGCGCCGCCGCCGATGCCGATCGCTGCTCCAGGCCGCCGGCTCACACTCACACCGGGCATGTTCGTCGCCGGGCTGGTCGCCCTGACCTTCCTCGCGTTCGTCGGCTATCTCGGCGTCCAGCTGCTGCGCTACGCCGAGGTCACGCCCGTCAGCCTGACCAGGCCGCCAAACGTGTTCAGCACGATCGACGCGGAGCGAACCGTCCTCGAGGGCACCAGTGGCGCCGGCGCGACGATCACAATCCGCGGACCCGGCGATGAGCTGTACGACACGAATGCCAAGGAGGACGGCGACTGGAGGATCGAAGTCGACCTGGCGCGCGGCCGGAACGACTTCTCGATCACCGCCACCGACGCGGCCACGAAGCGCGTGTCGGACCCGCCGCTGCTGGTGACCATCAACCGCCCGCTGCCAGAGCAGACGCCGGGCCCGTCCCAGACGGTCGCGCCGCCGGTGGCGCTTGTCC
>JACDBS010000220.1 GCA_013694795.1 Chloroflexota bacterium
CGCCTCCGCCACGGCGGAGCGAGAGCGGGCACAGGGTGGCGTTGCGCGCGCCCGACGCGAGGCAGGCCAACTGTTGGCGGACGCCCGCCGCGCGGCCGACGAGCTGGTGGCACGCGCGGAGCGGGAAGTGGCTGACCTGAGGCGCGAGATGACGCGGCAGCGCAACCTGGCCGGCGGGCGGAAGGGCACCAACGCTTCGGCCCTCGAGGCGATGAGCCAGCGCGCCGCGCGGGCGCGCACGGAGGCGGCACCCGCGGAAACTATCCCCGAAGAGGAGGCATCGGGCCCACAGCCACGGGTTGGGCTATGGGGCCGGTCGCGAACGCTGGGCAGCACCGGCCGCATCGTCGAGATCAGCGGCCGCACCGGGCGCGTCACGCTCGAGACTGAGGGCGCGCGCCTGGTGATCCCATCCGATGACGTCGAGGTCGTCCACGAGCCGATCAGCGGCCCGGCTCCCCGAGACCTGGAAGCGGAGGCCATGCGCCGGCGCGCGGCCGAACGCGTGTCACCCTCGATCGACCTCCACGGCGAGCGGGTCGAGGCAGCGCTCGAGCGGCTCCACGCGTACCTGGACGACGCGCTGCTCGCCGGGCTCGACAGCGTGGTCATCGTGCACGGCATCGGCACCGGTGCGCTGCGACGGGCCGTGCGCGACGCGCTGAGGGAGCATCCCCGGGTGCGCGGGTCCCGTGGCGGCCGCAAGGACGAGGGGGGCGATGGCGCCACGGTCGCCGACCTGTAGTCGGTGGAACGCCTACGGCGCGGGGGGCGCTGGCGCTGGCGTAACCTCTGGCGGTGTCGGGATGATGATGATCGGCGTCGGCGTGGGCGTCGGTTCGGGGGTCGGTTCAGGGGTCGGTGTCGGCTCAGGGGTCGGTGTCGGCTCAGGCGTCGGCGTCGGGGTCGGTGTCGGCGATGGGGTCGGCGTGGAAGTCGGCACCTCGCCCGGTGTGCATTCCTCGGTCGGCGCGAACGGCGCGTCCACGGGTCCCGGGAAGGGAACGCGGTAGTTGTTGTTCAGCTCCGCCTCGCGACCGGTCCACAGCTCGATCCAGACCCGATTGGCCTCCTCCCAGGCTGGGTGCTCGTCCTCCCAGCCGACAAGGTCGAGATAGACCTGCTCCTCCGGCTCCGGTGGCGGCGGCTCAGCCGAGGGATCGGGTGAGCCCGATGGCGCGGCCGTCTCGAAGTCGCCGCAGCCGTCCTGCCAGATCTTCCCGGTCTCGGCCTCGATGCGAAGCTCACGATGGGTGGTGTCCTGCTGGTTCGGCGCGCGATCGGAGCGGACGAGCTCCGTCACCGGGGTTGTTGTGAACTCACCCGGCAGGAGCCCGCTCATGGCGTCGATGGTGACCTCGGTCACCCCGTCGGGCTGTCGGAAGTCGTAGATCGGCAGCTCGTTGAGCGCGGCCACCTCGGCCATGTAATCGTGCCAGATGAAGGTCGGTCCATCGGCGGCGAAGACGTCCTGGATCGCGCTGAAGTCGCTGTTGCCGACCCACACACCGGTGACGATGGCTCCGGTGGCGTCTTCGGGATCGTCGGGGTTCGCCGCCAGGTAGCCAAAGGCCTGGAGGTCACGGAAGTCGTTGGTTGTGCCGGTCTTGAGGGTGGCTGGCCGGCGGCCGGCATCGGTCTGGAGCTGGAAGCGCGGACCCCACAGCGGGTTCGTGGCCGGATCGGTGTTGTCGGCCAGGATGTCGGTCACGAGATAGGCCGAAGCCGCCGACAGGACCTGCTCGCCGTCATCGGCATCGGTGGCGTGGTCGTAGATGACGTTGCCGTTGCCATCCTCGATCCGTTCGATCAGGTAGGGCTGGCGAAGGAGCCCACCGTTGGCGATCGCGCCATAGGCGCCGGCCAGGTCGAGCTGGTGGATGCCGAGCGTGCCCAGCGTCATGGAGGGAACGGCGTGCTCGCCGTTGTGGGCGGGATCGAACTCGAGCCCCAGCCGCTCGGCCATGGAAACCACGGTGTCGGAGCCGACCATCTGCTGAATCTTGGAGACCGGCACATTGAGCGAGTACTTCAGGGCGTCGCGCACGCGCACCGGGCCGCGCTCGCGGTTGTCGGCGTTCGGCGGATTGAAGCCCTCGGCGATATCGGTCCGGACGTCCATGATCATGGTGGCCGGGCTGATCACGCCGGACTCGAAGCCGGTGGCGTAGGTGATCGGCTTGAAGGCGGATCCGGACTGACGGTAGGCCTGGCCGATGACGTCGAAGTTCGGCTGGTGGGCGTCGGTCGCCTCGCCGTAGAAGTAGGCGCTGCCGACGTAGGCCAGCACGGCGCCGGTGCGGTAGTTGACGGTGACGATGGCGTCGTTGTTGATGTTCCGGCCCTGGAGCTGGCCGATCCACGACAGCGCCTGGTCGCCGTACTTCGCGATGAGCTCCGCGTCGGACAGCCGGTCCATGTCATAGCCGATCTGGGCCCACTTCTCGGCGGTCGTCTGGTACCCCTCATAGTCGAGCGTCGTGATGATGCGCAGGCCGCCGATGTCGAGCAGCTCCTCGCCTTCGAGCAGCTCGTTCGCCTCGCGCCGCACGGCGTAGACGAAGTGCGGTGCCAGGTAGGCGCTGTCACGCGGCGGCGCCAGCACGATCTGCTCGGCGATGGCCGCGTCGTACTCGGTCTCGGTGATGAAGTCAGACTCGAGCATCTGATCCAGCACGATGTCGCGCGAGATGATGGCCTGCGCCGTCTCCGGCACGCTGTAGCGCACCTCGCCGTCGATCTCCTCGGCCACCGCCTCGGTCGTTGGATCCAGGCGGGAAGGCGCGCGCACCAGGCTGGCCAGCATGGCGGCCTCGCTGATGGTCAGCTGGTCCTCAGGCGCGTCGGAGGTGAGGTCCTTACCGAAGTACGCGTTCGCCCCGGCCCACACGCCGTAGGCCTTGTTCCCGTAGTAGACCTGGTTGAGGTACATCTCGATGATGAGCTGCTTGCCCTCGATCCCCGGATAGCGGTCGTCAAGGCGCAGCGCCAGGATGGCCTCCTTGATCTTGCGCTCGACCCGGCGCTCCGGATCGGCCATCAGCTCGGCATCGAACAGCCGCATGCGGACGAGTTGCTGGCAGATCGTGGAGGCGCCCGAGATGGTCTCGCCGGCCTGGAAGTTCTGGAGCACGGCCCGCACGATGCTGCGAAAGTCGACGCACGGGTTGGACCAGAAGGTCTGGTCCTCGGCGGCAACCTGCGCGTCGATCATCAGCTGCGGGATCCGTTCGAACGGGATCACCCGTCGGTCCTCGACGGCAAAGGTCGCCAGCTCCGTGCCGTCGGCCGAGACGACCGTTGAGCCCTGGTCGAGGTCGAAATTCTCGATCTCCGAGACATCGGGCAGGCCGCTGGTGAACGACGCATAGACGCCCAACAGGCCCATGAACAGACCGATCGCCAGCAACCCGAACGCGGCAAGAATGAAGCGCGGAAGCGCGGTTGAGCCGGGTCGCCGGCGCGGACCGGGCCCCCTGGATCGTCCGTTGGGTGCGGGTCTCCGGCCCGGCGGCGGTGGTCGTCGGGTCATCGCGCGGCAGGGTAGCACGGATGTTCTGTGCGTATACTCACGGGCCGATGGAGACGCCCGACCTGCGCACCGCCGTCCTCGACGACCTCGAGTGGCGCCGGATGATCGCAGATCACACCGACCTGGAAGCCCTGCGCGTCGCCATGGCGGCCGGCCCGGTGGCCTTCTACGGCGGCTTCGATCCGACCTATCCGAGCCTCCACTTCGGCAACCTCGTCCTGCTCGTCACCATGCGGCGCCTCCAGCTCGCCGGTCACCTTCCGATCGGCCTCGTGGGCGGCGCGACCGGGCTCGTGGGGGATCCCAGCGGACGGACCGCCGAGCGGACCCTCAACGACCCCGAGGTGATCGCTGAGTGGGTGGAGCGGATCCGGTCGCAGGTGGAGCGGTACCTCTCATTCGAAGGCTCCACCGCGGCAGTCATCGTGAACAACCTCGACTGGACCGCCGAGATGTCGGCCATCGACTGGCTGCGCGATGTCGGCAAGCATTTCAGCGTGAGTCGCATGCTCGCCAAGGAAGCCGTCAGCGCGCGCATCGAGGCGGGTGGCATCAGCTACACCGAGTTCAGCTACCAGGTCATGCAGGCGCTCGACTTCCTGGAGCTCTACCGCCGCCACGGCTGCACGCTCCAGCTCGGCGGCAGCGACCAATGGGGCAACCTCACCGCGGGCGTCGACCTCATTCGGCGCGTGGAAGGCGCGACGGCGCATGCGCTTGCGACGCCGCTCATCACCCGGCCCGATGGCGAGAAGTTCGGCAAGAGCACCGGGTCCACCCTCTACCTGGATCCG
>JACDBS010000235.1 GCA_013694795.1 Chloroflexota bacterium
TGGATCAGCCGCAGGACGGTGGACGTGCTGACGCTGAGCGCCTCGGCCACCTCGGCCGGCGAGTAATACCGCTTCGTCATGGTGCGCCTCCTGCGTCTCGTGACAGATGAGTCACGATACTGCATAGGGTTCAGCTGTCAATGGGCTCGATGGCAAGCGCTCCACTACCTGAAGGTCATCCGCGAACGGATGAGGTCCACTCGAAGGCGGGTAAGGTGCAGCGAATGGTACCGGTGAGCCCGAGCCACTCGGTGGATTCCCTCGACCGATGCCGGCGGCCAGACTCTCTCCATGACCCAGCTCGAGCTTGAGCTTGCCGCGCTCCGCGAACGACGCCAATCGTCCGGCTTCGTGGCGTGGCTGCGCAGCCTGCCTCACTTCAACCGCCGCGCAATCAAGGAGCCGGACGACCGTGATGCCTACTGGGTCAACGTCCAGCGGCGCCTCGCCGAGAGCGATGCCGCATTCCTGACCCGCCATGACCCGTACGGGTAGCTGATCCCGCGGCGCGACGGCGTGGCGTCGTACGCTTTGCGCCATGACGAGCAAGCTGCGGGTGATCCTCGAGATCGGCACGAAGGGGCGCCGGGTCGTTGCGGCCGCGACCGACTGGCCAGGCCTCGATCGCTGGGGGAAGACCGAGGACGACGCGCTGGAGAAGCTGTCGGCGTACATCCCGCGCTACGTGGGCGTCGCCGAGCGGGCAGACCTGGCGGACGACTTCGAGCGCCAGCGCACGATCGAGGTGGTCGAGCGGTATCCCGGATCGAGCTCGACCGACTTCTGGGGCATCGCCCACGTGCCGTCGGAGATCGAGCGCGACGTGTTGTCGCCGACGGACCTGGATCGACGGATCGACCTGCTGCGCGCCTCCTGGGCCTACTTCGACGACGTCGCGGCACACGTTTCCGCAGAGCTGCGCCCGCAACCCCGTGGCGGTGGACGCAGCCGCGATTCCATCATCCGCCACACGTACGGCACCGAGCCCGAGAACTGGTCCAAGAAGGTCGGTGTGAAGACCCCGCTCGACGTCGTGCTCACCCCGGAGGGCCTCACAACACATCGGCAGGAATATGCCGATGCCATCCGCGCCTACAACGCCGAGGGCAAGCCGGCGCGGACCTGGCCGATCCAATTCCTCATCCGCCGCACCGCGCACCACGTCATGGATCACGCCTGGGAGATGGAGGACCGGGACCTCACATCCTGAGGATGCCGAACCTAGGGAAGTTGTTCCGCGCTCTTGCGAACACGCGGGGCGTGCCTCCGGGCCAGGCATCTCCCCCACGGCGAGTGAGCGACTCCTGTGAACACGACTGATAGCATCGCTCACCAAGCAGGCTCATGCCCGGCTGTGCTCAGGAGGGGACCATGGATCAGCATCCCGTACGCGCGTCGCTCTGGTCATCGGGCTCCTGATGGTCGCCTGGGCTCCCCTAGCCGGCATGGCCGAGCGCATGCCTGACCTCCAGACCAACGGCCTCCACTACGGCGACAACCTCGAGCTCCTGCGCCGATACCTCCCGGACGCCAGCGTCGACCATTCCATGCGATCGGCGAAGGCCACGGCTTGACACCGGCCGAAATCGTCAACCGTTGGCTCTCCGCCTGGCGAGACGGCGATCTGGAGGCGTGCGCGCGCCTGCTGCCTGATACGTCGGTCGTCCACGCATCCCAGCCAAGAGCCCTGGCCGGCGACTATCGGGGGTTCGAGGCGGCTGCCGCTTACGTCCGAAGAAAGGCCGAGTTGGTCGGCCCCTCGTTCAGCTGGGAGCCTGGTGAGGTGATCGAGGTGGGGCCCTTCGCCGTGCTGCCGTTCCGCATGAGCGCGGGCGATCGAGAGTCATGGTGGCAGGTGGCCGTCTACCGCATCGAGGACGGACTCATCGCCGAGGTCTGGCTGCACGAGGAGCCGGAGGCAACAGGGCAGTGACGGAGCCGATGCTGACCAATGTCCGCCGCTACCTCCGACGCTTGCGCAATGCTGGCATCCGCGCCCGAATGTCGACCATGAGCACGAGAGCGAACAAGGAGTTGATCCGAACCCTCGTCGATGAGGCCTTCAATCGACACGACCTCGACGCCATCGACCGGGCCTTTGCCGGCCGGTGCCCAAGGACGACGAAGTCCTCGTGAAGATCGACGCCACGACGGTCAGCCGAACGGACTGTGGGCTTCGCAGCGCCAAGCCATTCATCTCCCGCTTCCTCACCGGCCTGCGCCGCCCTAGGCGGATGATCCTCGGCATCGATCGGTCCTACCCATTGGAGCAAGTGGTCGAGGCGACAAATTACGTCGAGACGGGGCAAAAGACGGGGAACGTCGTCCTGGCGGTCGCCAATGACCGCGGTACCTGAGCAGGCCGTCGAAGTAGTCATCGGCCCGGTCCCCGAAGGCTACGTGTAGACCGATGCGGACCAACCTGCTCTACTGAGGCCGGCCGCCGCACACATGTGGCCTTGCAGTTGCATCCGTCTTCGCAAACTCGGAGAGCGTCGTGGTGGGATGACTGGCCTTCGCGCCGTGGAGGGATTACAGAGGCGTCGTGCGCCATTTCGGATGGTGCATGTCCTGGTCGCCGTTGCCACCGCGATCACCTCGGTTGGGCTCCTTGCCTCGGCGGCGACCGCCTTCGAGGTGACCCCGGAC
>JACDBS010000014.1 GCA_013694795.1 Chloroflexota bacterium
ATTGTCCGGGTCGTAGGTGCGCTTGATCGTCGTGAGCCGCTCGAAGTTGGCACCGTAGGAGCGGCGCACCAGCTCGTCGTTGTCTTCGCCGAGCCCGGCGAAGTTCAGGTAGATGCGGCCGTGGTGCGAGTGCGGCGCCAGGCGAGCCCAGAAGTCTCGGGTCCAGGCGATATTTGCCGCGTCATCCTCCGGCGCGCTCCAGATCGAGTCGATGGAGACCATGAAGGGCATCGATCGGTCGCCGAAGGCGGTATCGGCGGCACCCACGGCCGCCGTCGCACCGCCGAAGTTCCAGATCGACGAGAGCGTGTTGGGTGATGGCGGACGGGCGTTTCCCTCGAGGATGAGATCGATGACCTCGTCCGTCAGGCCGTTCAGGTACTGGCTCTTCCAATAGCAGCGGTGCTGACCGAAGGGGATGACCGTGTCGAAGAGTCGCTGCACTTCGCAGTAGTCCATCTGGCCCGAGAAGTCGGTCACCATCTCCCCCAGCTCCCGCAGTGGCTGGAGCAGAGCTTCGCCCTCGTCGGCGTCACCGGCGAACATGGCGGCGATGGTGTACACGCGCCTGCCCCAGGCAGCCGCCGGATATGCGGGATCGCTCGGGATGGTCGAGAACTCGATGAGCGACCCGACACGGTCGTTCTTGTCGGCGAGGAAGTTGCGCCAGAATCGGATCGGCGCGCTGCCGGCCTCGATCGGGTAGACAGGCCCGCAGAACATCACCGTTGGGCCCACGGGGTGGAGCGCGAATTCGAAGGTTGTGACGACGCCGAAATTGCCGCCGCCGCCCTTGAGCGCCCAGAGCAGGTCGGGGTTCTCATCGTGGGCTGCATGCACCAATCGGCCATCCGCCGTGATGACGTCGGCGGAAATGAGGTTGTCGATGCACAGGCCGTAGCGGCTCCTGAGCCAGCCGATCCCACCGCTGAGCGTCAGGCCGCTGACGCCGGTGTCGGAGATCAACCCGCCCGGCGTCGCAAGGCCGACTGCCTGCGTGGCCGCGTCCACGTCCCCCCAGGTGGCTCCGCCTTCGACCCAGGCCCGCCGGCGCTCCGCGTCCACCCGCACGCCCCGCATTGCCGACAGATCGATCATCACGCCGGCGTCGCCCACCGCATGCCCGGCAACGTTGTGCCCCCCACCGCGAACCGATATCGGCAGCCGCTGTTCGCGCGCGAATCCGACCGCGCGGACCACGTCGGCCGTGACATGCGGCCGGATAATGACCGCCGGGCGTCGGTCGATCATGGCGTTCCACACGGCGCGGGCGCCGTCGTAGCCCGGATCGACGGGCGTGAACACCTCTCCGGAAATGGAGGCGCGCACTCCGTCAATCGCCTGAACGTCGATCACCTCGGTTGCCTCCGTACTTGTCGCCGCACTCGATTCCATGGCCCAAGTCTGCCGAATGATGTGGCATCTTTCCAGAGTCAGATTGCAACGAAACGGGGCGAATGTGACATCCACGCGCAGGCCAGTCATCGCGCTGCTCGCGGCGCCGGAAACTTCGCCATCCGTGCTCTACGGGTTGTACGACGTGCTGCTCTCGGTGGGGGCCGTCTTTCCGGACATGACCACCGGCGAGCCCGGAGACGCACTGCTCGACGTCCGCATCGTTGCGGCGGGCAGTGAGCCCTTCCGCTGCTTCGGCCAGGTCTTGGTCGAACCGCACGCTGCCATCGGCGACATGGCCGGCACCGACGTCGTGATCGTGTGCGACATGTACACCTCGATCGACGCGCCGCCCCGCGGGCGCTATCCCCGTGAGACCGACTGGCTGCGTCGGATGCATGCGGGCGGGTCGCTCATCGCATCGGTGTGCACCGGTTCCCTGATGCTCGCGGAGGCCGGATTGCTGGACGGTCGCCAGGCCGGTTGCCACTGGGCCTACCGCGATCTCTTCAGGGAGCACTACCCACGGGTCGAGCTCACCGACGACGCGATCCTCAACGTGACGAGCCAGTCCGATGGCGTGATCACTGCCGGCGGCGTAACGGCATGGCAGGACCTCGCCCTCCATC
>JACDBS010000021.1 GCA_013694795.1 Chloroflexota bacterium
CGATGAGGAGCAGCGGCGCGACCTCGAACTGGCCGAGGAACGGGATGTTGATGCCGGTCAGGTCGAAGTGGCGCCAGATGTAGAAGGCGGCCAGGATGGCGACCGCCGTCTGCCACACCAGCTTCCAGCGGCCGCGCATGCCGATCCCGGTGCGCACGTTCACGAAGTCGTCGATGGCGCCTAGGATGCCGACCCCCATGAGCGTCAGCATGGGCGTCAGGGTCGCCGCATCCTCGATGCGCATGGCCATCGCCAGGAAGAGAACGACCGCCACCACCAGCATGCCGCCCATGGTCGGCGTGCCGGCCTTGCCGTAATGCGCCTCCGGGCCATCGGTCCTGATCTGCTTCCCGAAACCCAGCCGCTGAAGCAGGCTGATGTAGATGGGCGCAAGGATGACCATGCCGATGAAGGCCAGCAGCAGCGCGAGCACGATCTGGAGCAGGCTCACGCCGGCCTCCCCACCAGGAGCTCGACTGTCCGCTCCAGGCCGATGCCGCGCGACGCCTTGAGCAGCACGAGGTCACCCACCGACGGCGCCAGCTCGTGCTCAAGGACCGATGCGGCCTCCTCGGCGTCGTCGGCCATCGCGACCTGCGCGGCGCCGGCCGCTCGCGCCCCCTCCGCCAGCCAGCGACCGCGCTGGCCGACGGCAACGATGGCATCGGCGCTGCGAGCCGCCTGCGCCCCGATCTCGTTGTGCAGCCGCTCTTCGTCCGGCCCCAGCTCCAGCATGTCGCCCAGCACGGCGATCCGGCGCCGGCCATCCGCCACGGGCGTCTCGGCCAGGAAGCCGAGAGCGGCGCCGACGCTGACCGGCGAGGCGTTGTACGTGTCATCCACCAGGATCGCGCCAGAGGCCGCCTCGACGACGCTCATGCGGTGCTCGGCGTGGCTGCCGGCGGCGAGCGCTTCGGCCACGTCATCGAGCCCGATGCCAAGCCGCTCCGCCACCGCCGCGGCGGCCAGGGCATGCGGCACGAGGTGCCGTCCCGGTGTGGCGCTCGTTACGCGACGCGTCCCCCACGGGGCGTGGATCGTGAACTCGGTTCCGCCCAGGCCAAGGCTCACGACCTCGTCAGCCCGGACGTCCGCGGCCGGCCCAAGGCCGAAGGTGCGGACCTCGGCCGGAGTCACCCCGCGCATGGCCGCGACGCGGCCATCATCCGCGTTGAGGACGGCCAGGCCGTCGGCCGGCAGGGCCGCGGGGAGCTCGGCCTTGGCCTGCGCAATGCGATCGATGCTGCCGGCCCGCTCCAGGTGCGCGGGGTGGACGCTGAGCACGACACCGATCTCCGGCCGCGCGATCTCGGCCAGCCGCGCGATCTCACCGGGGGTGTACATGCTCATCTCGAGGACCGCCACCTCATGCGCCGGCTCCAGGCGCAGGAGCGTCATGGGCAGGCCGGTCTCGGAGTTGAGGTTGCCCTCGTTGCGCAGCGTGACCAGCCCGCGTGAAAGGACGTCGGCTGCAATCTCCTTGGCGATCGTCTTGCCGGTCGAACCGGTGATGCCCACCACGCGCGCCCGAAAGCGCGACCGCCACCACGCGGCGAGCTCACCCAGCGCGTACAGCGCATCCGGGACGATGACGATCGGCGCATCCAGGTCGGCCGGGAGCTCAATCGGACGCTCGACCAGCGCTGCGGCGGCTCCGGCGCGGAGCGCATCGGCCACGAAGCGGTGGCCATCCACGCGCTCGCCGCGGAGCGCGATGTAGATCGAGCCGGGGGTCACGCGCCGCGAATCGACGCTTGCGCCGGTGACGGAGATGCTGGTACCCGGTCCGGTGAGGCGGCCGCCGACGGCGGCCAGCAGGTCGTCAAGACGGATCGTGGGAGGCACACGGACCAGGCTGCGGACTACGGGCGAGTCTACCAGTCTCACGGCTGGGCAACCGGCTCAATGGGCCGATCCGGACCAATGGCCAGGTAGCTCAGAACCTGGGGCATCAGATCCGCGTAGACCGACTCCGGACGCCTGGGCATCTGCGGCCCACCCGCGCCCGCCGGACGATGGATGAGGATGACGGTCGCGAGCTTCGTCTCGCCGGCCGGAAGGAGACCGACGAAGCTCGAGTCGACCCAGCCATCGATGTACTGCCAGCGCTCGACCATCCCACCGTCCTCGTCGGGGACCTGCACCGGCCCCGCGATCTGCGCCGTGCCGGTCTTGCCCGCCACCGTGTAGCCCGGGATCCCGGCCCCCTTGGCGATGCCGCCGTCAATGGCGTTCGTGAGCAGCTCGATCATCGTCTCGGCCGTCTCGGCGCGCATGATTCGTTCCCCCGGCGGCTGCTGCGCCGCATGGTACGTGCCGTCCGGGTCCGTCCAGCCCTCGACGACATGGGGCGTGACGAGCGTTCCGCCGTTGGCGAACGACGCATACCCGGCCGCCAACTGGAGCGGCGTGACGCTGAGGCCCTGCCCAAAGGCCGTCTGTGCCGCGGTCAGATCCCCGGAGGCGTTGGGACCGTCGGGGTCCCAGACCACGCCACTTGCCTCGCCCGACAGCTCGATCCCCGTCGGCGAGCCGAAGCCGAAGCGCAGGAACGCCTCATACAGCTCCCCGCGACCGAGGGTCAGGCCGACCTTTGCCGCGCCGACGTTGTTCGACAGGGCCAGGACCTCGCCCACCGTGATCGGGCCGTGACCATATGGCGCGTCGTAGCGATCTGCATTGTGGATGGTGACGTTGCCGATGCGCAGGTTGTTGTCATCGATGACGGTCTCAGACGTGGTGATCGCCCCCGCGTCGAGCGCCGCTGCGATGGTGAAGGCCTTCATCACCGAGCCAGGCTCGTACTGGCGCGCGACGGCCGGGTTCGAGAAGCGTTCGCCATCGGTGGTGGCGAACTGGTTGGCGTCGTACGACGGGTAGCTGGCCATGGCCAGGATGGCGCCGGTCTCCGCATTCATGATGAGACCGGTCACGCCGACCGCGCTGTTCGCCCGGAGGGTCGCCCACATTTCCTGCTCAAGGAGATTCTGGACGCCTGCGTCGAGGGTGAGCTTGATGTCGGCCCCGTCGATCGGCTCCTGGAGCAGCGTCGCCGAATCGGCGATGCGCCGGCCGATGACGTCCTCCTGGGCCGTGACCTTGCCCGGCGTCCCGGCCAGAAGGCCGTTCTCGCCCCGCTCGATGCCGTACTGACCCTGTCCGTCGACGTCCACGAAGCCGATGAGCTGGGCGGCGATCGTCGTCTCCCTGGCGACGCCCTCGACCGGGTACACGCGCATCGTCTCCGGCAGCATGCCGATGCCCCGCAGGTCGAGCGACCGGATGCGCTCCGCCACGTCGGGCGACACGCGGCGCTCGAGCCAGACCCATGGGTCATCGCTCTCCAGCCGCGCGCGAAGCTCGTCAACGGGCATCTCGAGTACAGGCGCCAGGGCGGTGGCGGCCATGCCCGCGTCGCCGACCGTCGGGGGCGTCGCGAAGATGGACTGGAGCTCGACCGACGTGGCCAACAGCTCGCCGTTCACGTCGGTGATCTCGCCGCGCTCGGCGGGCAGTTGCTCGTGCTGAGCCAACTGGTTGAGCGCCATCTCGGCCAGCCATGGCTGCTGGACGACCTGCCACCAGACCAGCCGAGCCCCAATCGCCACCATAGCGATCACGGCGACGATGAAGAGGACCAGTGCGCGGGCACGACTGTCGGTCCTGGCGAGCATTGAGGTCTCCGCTGCATGCGGCCGCCGTCGGCCGCGGATCTAGGTCAATTGGTTGGTCGGCTGGCGGGGGACGCGAACGTGATCGCGCCCTCCTCGAGAGGGACGAGCCGCAGCCTCAACCGCGCTCGCCGCGTGATCTCGGCGGGTGCGCGAGCCTCCCCGATCGCCAAGATCAATTGCTGCTGATCGCCTCGCCGTTGGGCCAGCGTGGTTTCCAGCGAGTCGATCTGATAGCCCTTCGCCGCGACGTGGGTCGACTGGCTGAGATAGAAGAACGCGAGCGCGGCCGCAACCGCGATGGCCACCAGCAGGGGCCGAACATCGAGGCGCGTCGGGACGCGCGCCGTCATCCGGATGCGACCTCCGCGCCGTGCCGACTGCGGCCGCG